>CAYHRW010000201.1:3726-5291 GCA_964359105.1 uncultured bacterium | reverse complement strand
GGCGACGGCGGGCGCGGCGGCGGGCGCGGCGGGACATCACCCGGAGGTCAGCGCAGGAACGGGATGCGCCGCCCGCGCGCCGAGCCGTTCACCACGAGCCGCGCCACGTAGAGTCCCGGCGGCACGCGGCGGCCGTCGTCGTCGAAGCCGTCCCAGTCGTGCTGGTGCGGGCCGCCGGTCTCGGCCTCCTCCGGCACGAGCCGGCGCACCCGACGCCCGGAGAGGTCGTGGATCTCGAGCCGCACCACGGCGGGCGCGGGCAGCGTCCACGCGAGGGTCACCGCGCCCTTGGCGGGGGTGGGACGCGGAGGCGCGAAGTCGAACGCCGCGGCTTGCGGCGGGATCGTGTCGGGCACGGTCGAGACGACGCGGTGAATCGAGCCGGTGCTGCTCGTGTAGAAGAGCGACTGGCGGCAGTACCACAGCGCGCCGTCCGACCCGACCAGATAGTCGCTCACCTCGTCGAAGCCGGTGCCCCAGTCGGCGGCGTTTGGCTGCCCGGCCACGGCGGGCGCGAGATCCCAGCTCGCGCCGCTGCGCTTCAGCCGTCGCAGGAACCCGGCGTAGTAGTCGCTGAAGAAGTAGTCGCCCTCGTATTCCACCGGGAACCCGGTGGTCGCAGCGGGCGGCCGGCGGTAGACGCCGCCTCCGATCACCGAGGCGGTGGTGCCGCTCCGGTCGTAGGCATGGATCGGCGGGTCACCTTGCGCGATCGGACTCGGGCAGCCCGTCCCGGTCGCCATCGGCCCCTCGTACGCGGGCCAGCCGTAGCCATGTCCGCCGCCCGGCACGCGGTCCACCTCTTCCCAACTCAGCTCGCCCACGTCGGCGACGAACAGCGCGCCGTCCGCGGGATCCACGTGGAAGCGGAAGGGATTGCGCAGGCCGAGCGCCCACACGAGGCGCGCGTTCGCGTTGGGATGCGAGAGGAACGGGTTGCCCGCGGGCGTCACCAGGCTGCGCGGCGCGGGACCGCCGGCGCCGGATGGCAGCCGCGACACGTCGAGCCGCAGCAGGACCCCGCGCAGGCTCACGGTGTCCTGCGCGGCGCAGCGCTGCGCGTCCTCGCCGAGGCTCGCGTAGAGCATGCCGTCGGTGCCGAAACGAAGCGTGCCGCCGTTGTGGTTCCCGGCGCCGTCCGGGGCGTCGTTCAGCAGGTCGTAGCGCGTGGCCGGGTCCACCGTGAGGTGGCCGTCGCCGGTGAACGCGAGGTCGCCGTCCGCGGTGTAGCGCGAGATGCGGATGGCGGGCGACGAGGCCATGTCGCAGTGCACGTAGAGGTAGGGCCGCGCCGGCCAGCCGGGGTCCACGACGATGCCGAGGAGCCCCTGCTCCGCGCCGGCGGTCTGGACGTCCGGGATCGTCGCCACCGGATCGGTCGCGGAGAGCGCGCCGTCCACGATGAGCCGGACGCGCGCGGTCTTCTGCTCGACCACGAGCAGGCGACCGTCGGGCAGGAACGCCATGCCGACCGGGCGATCGAGTCCCTGCACCACGGTGGAGTCGCGGAAGCCGTCGGGGAGCGCGGTCGCTGCAGCCGCGATGCGCGCGACCGTGACGAGCGC
>CAYHRW010000201.1:0-3626 GCA_964359105.1 uncultured bacterium | reverse complement strand
CGAGCGCCAGAGCGAGAGGGCCCGGCATGGCCGGGCCCCGTGCTCGTGCCGACATGGCCGCGACTACCGGTACATCGTCTTGAGCCTGCCCCAGGTCGTGGGCCGGGCGGGCGTCGCGTCCGGGAGGATCTGTCCGCGGATCTCGCCGCCCGGGTACAGGTTGGTGTGGATGTTCACGTACCACAACTGGGCCATCAGGTCGGCCACCTGAGCAGCCGTGAGGCTCGACTGCGCGCCGATGATGGTGCCGGCGTTCGTGCCCGTGGCCCCCGTGAGGCCGAACACGATCCCCCCGTTGGACCCGACGGCCGCCTTGTGGATGTGCTGCGCCGTCCGCGCGCCGACCAGCCCTACGTAGCTGATGTTGTAGCTGAGCTGCGTGCCGGCGTTGTTGAGAACGAAGTAGCCGTTCCCGAACCCCGGCGAAGGGTTCGGCGGGACCTCCGAAAGGGCGCTGATGACGGCGACGAATCCGGTGTCGGCGAGCGCGGCACTCGCGAGCGGGACGATGGCGGCCAGCGTGAGGATCAACGAGTGACGCATGCGCATGAAGCGATTCCTCCTCCACAGGGGTTCGAAGCGGAACGCAGGACCCACGATCTGCTGTCGGGTCCGCAGCGCCTGCGGCCGGTAGGAACTCTGGCGCGTGAGCATTGTCCCCCGTGCCGGCACGCGGAATCAACGATTCGCTGCGGTGAGACGCGAGAAACCGCGGGTCCGCGTTCAGCGCGACTGAACTCGGCGCCACCCGCGTCACCGGGCCTGCCCCGCCGAGACGTGCTTCGCATCCTTCGCACCCGGCCCGCATCCACAGAGTCTGGTCGTATCTCGTCCCCGGCTCCACGAGCGCGCCGCCCCCCACGGCGCGACGCTCCCGTACCTCGCCCACGCAAGGGAGACCACCGATGCGACAGCCACGGTCCACCGCCCTCCTGTTCACGAGCCTCTCCCTGCTGCTCCCTGCGCACGCCACGTACGCCGCACCGCACTGCTCCGCGCGTGCGACCGTCACTCCCGTGCCTGACGACCCGGGCGCATTCCGCATCGAGACCCCACACGGCACGACCAGCGCGCGCCACCCGCCTGCGACACCCGCGGCGGGCGCAGCGTTGTTCATCATTGGCGCGCGCGACACCACTTTCGACGCGGACGGCAATCCCGCGACCGTGCACGACACGCTGGTCGTGCCGATCGGCTCCACGGTGCGCTGGGAGCTCGTGGCCGGCATCCACACCGTCACGAACGGGCACGACTCGGGCGACCCCGAGGCCGGGACCAGGTTCAGCTACCTGCTGGACGGCACCCATCCCACCTTCGACTCGACCTTCACCCAGCCCACCACGCTCTACTTCTTCTGCTACTTCCACGAGCCCGTCATGACCGGGACGCTCATCGTGCAGCAGAACGCCGGCGTGCCGGGTGGCGCGCCCGCGGCGGCCGCGACGTTCTCGCGCACGCCCGCACCCAATCCGGCTCGCGGCCTCGTGTCCTTCGCCATCGCGCTGCGGCGCGAGGAGCCGGTGGAGATCACGGTGCTCGACCTCGCGGGGCGCCGCGTGGCGACGCTGTTTCATGGCCGCCTGGCTGCCGGCGAGCACCGGTTCGCCTGGGACGGCGCGGCCGGCGCCGGAGCGCGCGCTCCCGCCGGCCAGTACCGCGTGCGGCTGCGGGCGGGCGGAGTGGACGAGTCGCGCGCGTTCAGCCTGGTGCGCTAGCGTTCCCGCGGCGCACCGCGTGACGCTGTGGCGGTGCGCTGGAGCGAAAACGCACGAAACCCCCGCGGAGCATCCTCCGCGGGGGCGCGGCGTCTGCGACCGCGCCGGCTACGCGCCGCCGTTCGGGTAGCGGGCGAGCGCCAGGTTGACGATCTCCGCGACCAGGTCGGAGTAGGAGCGGCCGGTCTTCTTCGCCGCCATCGCCAGCTCGGCGCTCGGCAGCAGGTAGGGATTCGGGTTCACCTCGAGCACGTGCAGCGTGCCGTCGGCGGCCAGCCGGAAGTCGATGCGGCCGTAGTCGCGGAGCTGAAGCGCCTGGAACGCCTGGATCGCGGTGTCCTTGAGCCTGGTCGCGATGTCCTCGTCCAGGTCGTCGGGCAGGAACGGCCAGGTCTTCTGGTAGGCCTCGGTGTCCTCCTCCCACTTGACCTCGGCGCCGGCGATCCTGGGAGAGCCCTTCGGCAGCTTCGAGAGGTCCAGCTCCACCACCGGCAGCGCCTCCGGCTTCTCGTTGCCGAGCACACCCACGTAGAGCTCGCGGCCCTCGATGTACTCCTCGATCAGCGCCGGGGTGTCGAACTCGGCGTGGATGTAGTCAATGCGCTCCATCAGCTCCTTGATGGAGCCGCACACCGCGCCGAAGTGGATGCCGATCGAGCCGTCCTCGCGCGCCGGCTTGACGATCACCGGGAACTGGATGTCGTGCGAGTGCTCGGTGCGCCCGCGGTAGACGGTCGCGAAGTAGGGCGTGTGGATGCCGTGGAAGGTGAAGATCTTCTTGGCGAGCGCCTTGTCCTGCGCCAGGTAGAGCCCGTGCGCGCCGGCGCCGGTGAAGCGGCGGCCCAGCAGCTCGAGCAGGCCGGCCACGTTGCTGTCGTGGCTGTCGTCACCGCCAAACGACTCGACCAGGTTGAAGACCAGGTCGGTCTCCGACTGGGCCAGCTCCGTCAGGCTCTCGCGCGTCCCGTCCAGGCGCAGGAAGACCGGGCTGTGCCCGGCCTCCTTGAGCGCGTCGTAGACGGCCTGCACGTCCTCCTCGGGAGCCTTGCGCTTGGGGTGCGCGCCCTCGGTTCGCTCCTCGTCGTCGTCCCACCAGTAGTCGTACAGCACGCCGATTCGCAGCTTCGCCATGGCGGTCCTCGCCGTTCGAATCCGGGGTGCCCCGCTCCTCGGGGCCCTGCGTCAGCTCTGCACGAAACGCCTGCGCGTGAGGTAGTTCATCGCGAGCGTGGTCCCGTACGCCGTCAGCTCCACGAGATAGTCGGCCTCACGCCCGACCTCCGCGTACAGCTGGAGATCCCGGCACGTCCGGGACACCCGCTCCATCAGGGCGCGCACCACCGGGCGCTTCACGCCGGTCCAGTACGTGACCTTGTCGGTCAGCACCTTGCGGTGCTCCTCCACCAGCTCCCAGGCCGGCCGGATGCCCTTGCGACGCCGCCCCTGCGGGATGAACAGGTCGGTCAGGTCGGCCTCGAGCGCCACGTTGACGGCCGCGCCGTTCTGCCGCATGAGCCGGCGGTAGAACTGCTCGACGGTCAGCTTCATGTCCTCGACCGTCAGGTCGAAGTCGCCGCTCGGGGTCACCGGCTCGACCGCGCGCACCCGGCGCGCCGCCCTGTCAACATAACGCAGCTTGTGGATCGCGGGCCATGACTTGTATTTGACCCGCCAGCCGGAGCGGGGCGTCAGCCACACCGCGAAGGTCTCGGCAAAGTCCTCGTCCGGGTGCTTCTGCCCGTACCATCCGGCGATGTGCCGCACGAACTTGCGGCTGAAAGGGACCGGGCGGTAGTCATCGCGGTAGCGGCGGTTGAAGGGACCGAACAGGCGACGCCACTCGGGCGTGGCGTAGAGCCGGTAGGCGTAGTTGAACGCGTGCCCCGCCTCGTGGCGCAGGTACATCATGAT
>CAYHRW010000200.1:0-5321 GCA_964359105.1 uncultured bacterium | reverse complement strand
CGTCGCGCGCGCTGCGACCGACGGACCGCGCGCGTGTACGCCCAAAGGAGCATCGAAGCGCCGCGCTTCTCCACCCCGTCGCGCGTGCCTCCGCGGCCCCGTGTGGTGTAGTATCCCGCGGTTTGGACGAGCACCTCCCCCGGGCACGAACCACTTCGAGAGAACCCTCCATGAGCACGTATCCCGATGTCTTCATCGTGGGCGCGGCGCGCACGCCCATCGGCAAGTTCCTCGGCGGCCTCGCTCCGCTCAAGGCCTCGGACCTCGGCGCCATCGCGATCCGGGAAGCAATGAGCCGCGCCGGCGTCGGCGGCGACGAGGTGGACGAGGTCCTGATGGGCCACGTGGTGCAGGGCGGCCAGGGCCAGGCGCCCGCGCGGCAGGCCCAGATCAAGGCCGGCATCAGCCCGGTGGCCGGCGCGGTCACCATCAACAAGGTGTGTGGCTCGGGCCTCAAGGCCGTGATGCTGGCGGCGCAGGCCATCAAGGCCGGCGACGCCCACTGCATCGTGGCGGGCGGCCAGGAGAGCATGAGCACGGTCCCGCACTACCTCTTCAGCCTGCGCACCGGGCAGAAGCTCGGCGACGCCACGCTCAAGGACGGCGTGGTGTTCGACGGCCTGTGGTGCTCGTTCAACGACTGCCACATGATCGACCTCGCGCAGTACACCGCCGACAAGGCGGGCCTGAAGCGCGAGGAGCTGGACGTGTTCTCGGCCGAGAGCCACCAGAAGGCGGCCGCGGCCTGGGCCGCCGGCAGGTTCGCGAAGGAGATCGCTGTGGTCACCATCCCGCAGAGGAAGGGCGACCCGGTCGTGATCGGCAAGGATGAGTCGGTGCGGCCCGACACCACGGCCGAGGCGCTGGCCAGGCTCCCGGCGGTGACGCGCGAGAAGGGCGGCATGATCACCGCGGGCAACGCACCGGGCCTGAACGACGGCGGCGCGGCGCTGGTGGTCATGAGCGGCGAGCGCGTGAAGCAGAAGGGCGCGAAGCCGCTGGCGCGCGTGGTGGCCTACGCCACCGGCGGCGGCGAGCCGAAGGAGCTGTTCTTCGCGCCGGTGGACGCGGTGCAGAAGCTGATGAAGAAGATGGACGTCAAGATCGGCCACTTCGACCTGATCGAAGCCAACGAGGCGTTCGCCGCGCAGGCGCTCGCCGACGGCAGGGCGCTCGGCTGGGACTGGAGCCGCGTCAACGTCAACGGCGGCGCGGTGGCGCTCGGGCATCCGATCGGCGCCTCCGGCGCGCGCGTGCTGACGACCCTGCTCTACGCCCTCGAGGACCGTGGACTCAGGACCGGCCTCGCCACGCTCTGCCTGGGCGGCGGGAACGCGGTGGCGCTGGCCGTGGAACGCGTGTGACGTGAGGCGGCAGGCGCGCGCGTGGCCGCCGGACGGCCGGCGCGCCGTGGAGGGAAGACCATGAGCACCGTGACCGAAGCAGTGGCGAGCGGCCCGTCGGCCGCCGTGAAGAAGGTCGCCGTCGTGGGCGGCGGCACCATGGGGAACGGCATCGCGCAGGTGTTCGCGAGCAGCGGCTTCGACGTGCAGCTCGTGGACCAGCGCCAGGAGTTCGTGGACCGCGCGCTCGGCACCATCGGCAAGAACCTCGAGCGCGTGGCGAAGAAGCTGAACTGGGAGTCCGACCGCGTCGCGGCGATCCTGCAGCGCGTCCGCGGCGGCGTGAGCCTCGAGGCGGCGCGCGACTGCCAGCTGGTCATCGAGGCGGTGAACGAGGACATGGCGGTCAAGCGCCGGATCTTCGAGCAGCTCGACGCGTTGGCGCCGGAGGGCGCGGTGCTCGCCAGCAACACCTCGAGCATCTCGATCACCGAGATCGCCGCGATCACGAAGCGTCCCGACCGGGTCATCGGCATGCACTTCATGAACCCGGTGCCGGTGATGCAGCTCGTCGAGCTGATCCGCGGGCTCGCCACCAGCGACGCGACCTATCGTCTGGCGGAGGACCTCGCGAAGCGCCTGGGCAAGACGCCGGTCGAGGTCAACGACTATCCCGGCTTCGTCTCGAACCGCATCCTGATGCCGATGATCAACGAGGCGTGCTACGCGCTCATGGAGGGCGTGGCGAGCCGCGACGCCATCGACACGGTGATGAAGCTCGGGATGAACCATCCCATGGGGCCCCTCGCGCTAGCGGATCTCATCGGCCTCGACACCTGCCTCAGCATCATGGAAGTGCTGCACGAGGGGCTCGGCGACTCGAAGTACCGTCCCTGTCCGCTGCTGCGCAAGATGGTCAAGGCGGGCTACCTGGGACGCAAGAGCGGGCGCGGCTTCTACGACTACACGGAGGCTGCGAAGGCATGACCCCCGGGACCCTCGCGCCGGCCACCGGCCCGTCGTTCGACCTCGGCGAGGACCAGCTCGCGGTGCGCGAGATGGTGCGCGAGTTCGCCGAGAGCGAGATCCGCCCCATCGCCGCGGCGATCGACGAGACCCACGAGTTCCCGATGGAGACGACGAAGAAGATGGCCGAGCTGGGCCTGCTCGGCATGTTCGTGCCGGAGGAGTACGGCGGCGCGGGCATGGACTACCTGTCGTACGTCATCGCCGTCGAGGAGCTGTCGCGGGTGTGCGCCACGCACGGCGTGATCGCGTCGGTCAACAACTCGCTGGTGTGCTACCCGCTGATGACCTACGGCAACGAGGAGCAGAAGCGGAAGTACCTCGTCCCGATCGCGAAGGGAGAGAAGCTCGGCTGCTACTGCCTGACCGAGCCGAACGCCGGCAGCAACGCGGCGAACCAGCAGACCACCGCGGTTGAGGACGGCGACGATTTCGTCCTGAACGGCACCAAGGTGTTCATCACCACCGCCGGGCCGGCGGACGTGCTCATCGTCTACGCGGCCACCGACCGGGCGAAGGGGCCCAAGGGGATCACCGCCTACATCGTGGACGCCGGCACGCCGGGCGTGAACAAGGGCAAGAAGGAGAAGAAGCTCGGCATCCGCGCCTCCGACACGCGCGAGATCGCGCTGGTCAACGCGCGGGTGCCGAAGGCCAACGTGCTGGGCGAGCGGGACAAGGGCTACACGGTCGCGCTCGCCACGCTGGGCGGCGGCCGCATCGGCATCGCCGCGCAGGCGCTGGGGATCGCGCAGGCGTCGCTCGAGGCGGCGGTGCGCTACGCTGGCGAGCGCGTGCAGTTCGATCGCATCATCGGCGAGTTCGACGCCATCCGCGAGATGCTCGCGAACGCCGCGATCGAGGTCGAGACCGCGCGGCTGCTGGTCTACCAGTCGGCCTGGCTGCGCGACCAGGGCCGCCCGCACGTCAAGGAGGCCTCGCTCGCCAAGTGGCACGCGGCGGAGGCGGCCTCGAAGTGCGCGAACTGGGCGATCCAGGTGCACGGCGGCTACGGCTACATGGCCGAGTACCTGGTCGAGCGCTACCTGCGCGACGCGAAGATCTGCGAGATCTACGAAGGCACCACCGAGGTGCAGAAGATGGTGGTGGCCGCCCAGGTCCTGAAGGAGCACGCGCTCGCCGGCTGAGCGCGGACAGACGACGACCCATCCACTGAGGAGCATCATGACCCGTCCCGTCCGACCCGTCGCCCTCGTGATCCTCACGCTCTGCATGATCTATCCCGGCGTGACCCTGCTGTTCCAGGGGCTCTACCCGTTCGTCGCGGGGGAGAACTTCATGCTCGACGGCCAGCTCGGTCCCTGGATGACGCTGGGGCAGAGGCTCGGGATCCCGATGGTGGCGGTGGCTGTGCTCAAGGCCGCGCTCGGGCTGGCGTGGGTGCTGGGTGTGCCCGGCCTGTGGGCCGGCGACCGCCGCGCCTGGCCGCTCGTCCTGCTTGCGGCCGCGGGCTCGGTCCTCTACCCGTGGGGCCCGTCGGTGATGGGGGTCATCGCGCTGGTGTGCCTCCTCGGCTTCCGCGAGGATCCCGAGCAGGTGCTCGCCTGAGACTCCCATGAACCTCGACCTCACCGAAGACCAGATCCAGATCCGCGACGCGGTGCGCGAGCTGTGCGGGCGCGAGTTCGGCGCCGAGGCCGCCACCTGGGACCGCGAGCAGGTGGTGCCGCGCTCGGCGATCGCCACGCTCGCCGATCAGGGTTTCCTCGGCATGGCGATCCCCGAGGAGTGGGGCGGCGTGGGCTACGACTCGCGCACCATCACGGTGGTGCTCGAGGAGATCTCGCGGGTCTCGGCGGCGATCGGCATCATGATCGCCGTGCACAACTCGGTGGGCGCGCTCCCGGTGTTCCGCTTCGGCACCGACGAGCAGCGCAGGCGCTTCCTGCCGCGCCTGGTGTCGAAGGAGCTGGGCGCGTTCTGCCTCTCCGAGCCGGGCTGCGGCTCGGACGCCGCGGCGCTCACCTCCACCGCGGTGCGCGATGGCGACCGCTACGTCCTGAACGGCGCCAAGAACTGGGTGACGAACGGCGAGCAGGCCGGGGTCTACCTGGTCTTCGCGCGCACCTCGAAGGACGGCGGCTCGAGGGGGATCTCCGCGTTCATCGTGGAGCGCGGCACGCCGGGGCTGGTGCTCGGCAAGCCCGAGGACAAGATGGGCCTGCGCGGCTCCGAGACCGTGGGGCTGACGCTCGAGGACCTGAAGGTCCCCGTGGAGCAGCGGCTGGGCGCCGAGGGCGAGGGCTTCAGCATAGCGATGAGCATGCTGGACGCCGGCCGTGTCGGTGTCGCCGCTCAGGCGCTCGGCGTGATGCGCGCGGCGTTCGAGGAGGCGGTGAAGTACGCCCAGCAGCGGAGGGCCTTCGGCGGGCCGATCGCGAAGATCCAGGCCATCCAGTTCAAGCTCGCCGAGATGGAGCGGCGCATCCAGAACTCGCGGCTGCTCACGCAGAAGGCGGCGTGGCTCAAGGACACCGATCAGCCCTACACGCGCGAGGCCTCGATGGCCAAGCTCTACGCCAGCGAGGCCGCGACCTGGGTGACCCACCAGGCCATCCAGGTTCACGGTGGCTACGGCTACGTGAAGGAGTACCCGGTCGAGCGCTACTACCGCGACGCGCGCGTCATGGAGATCTACGAGGGCACCAGCGAGATCCAGCGCCTCGTCATCGCGCGCTCGCTCCTGAAGGACGGCGTGAAGGTGTAGCGCGGGGCAGTGGGCCTGCGCGCCGGTGGACCCTTCTGCTAGAATCCCGCGTGCCGCAGGGCCCTCGCCCCTCATGCCACCTCTGACCGCGCCAACCCGGAGCGCCTGATGTCCAAAGTCGCCGTCCTGCGCACCACTCCCGAGACCGTCGTCGAGGACTACGGCCGCCTGATGGACCTGGCGGGCTACCGCGAATCGCTGCCGTTCAGCGCCCAGACCTGCCT
>CAYHRW010000199.1:3715-5331 GCA_964359105.1 uncultured bacterium | reverse complement strand
CTTCTTCCCGTCGCGCCACAGGATCGAGGCGCAGCCCTCGGGCGAGATCACCGAGTAGATCGAGTTCTCGAGCATGAGCACCACGTCGGCGACCGCGATGGCCAGCGCGCCGCCCGATCCGCCCTCCCCGATCACCACGGTGACGATGGGCACGCCGAGCCGCGCCATCTCCCGCAGGTTGACCGCGATCGCCTCGGCCTGCCCGCGCTCCTCGGCGCCCAGCCCCGGGTAGGCGCCCGGGGTGTCCACCAGCGTCACCACAGGCACGTCGAAGCGCTCCGCGAGCTTCATCAGCCGGAGCGCCTTGCGGTAGCCCTCGGGGTTCGGCATGCCGAAGCGGCGGAGCAGGTTCTCCCTGGTGTCGCGGCCCTTCTGCTGGCCGATCACCATGACCGGCTGCCCTTCCAGCAGCGCCAGGCCCGCGACGATGGCCGGGTCGTCGGCGAAGTGGCGGTCGCCGTGCAGCTCGGTGAAGTCGGTGAAGCACGCGCCGATGTAGTCGAGCGTGTAGGGACGCCTGGGGTGGCGCGCGAGCTGCACGCGCTGGTAGGGCGTGAGGCCGGCGTAGATCTCGCGGCGCAGCGCCTCGGCCTTCTCCTCGAGGTCGGTCAGCTCCGCGCCCGCGTCCAGGCCCCGCTCGGCGGCCTGGACCCGGAGCTCCTGGATCTTCTGTTCCAGCTCGAGCACCGGCTTCTCGAAGTCCAGCCAGGTGGTCACGACGCCCCCTTTCCCCAGAACGCGCGCACGCCCGGGAAACGCTCCCGGAGAACGGCCACCACGGCGCCGTCCTCTGCCACCCGGTAGCGCCGCGAGCGGCTCGCCCTGCGCGAGGAGTCGGGCATGACGATGTGCAGGAACACCTCGGCCTCGCCCGGATGCGCCGACAGCACCTCGTCCACCCGCTCAAGCCAGGGCACCGAGAGCTCATCGGCGCGCACCTCGATGTGCAGGCAGGGCCGGTACGCCGTGCGCGCCTCTTCGATGCGCAGGATCTCCGAGATCAGCAGCCTGGGACCGCGGTCGTCGCGGTTCTCCACCCGCCCCGAGGCCACCACGATGTCCTCGGCCGCGAGCCAGGCCCTCACACCTGCGTACTGCTCCGGGAACATCGTACACTCGATGCGCCCGCTGAGGTCCTCGAGCGTCAGTACGCCCATCAGCTTCCCGGCCCGCGTGGTGATGCCGCGCAGCTCGCCCACCAGCCCGCCCAGGCGCACCTCGGTGCCGGGCTCCAGCCCGAGCGCCTCGCTCACCTCGTGCGTGACAACACGCGCCAGCTGGTCGCGCAGCGGCTCGAGCGGGTGCTCCGAGAAGTAGAAGCCCAGCACCTCCTTCTCGCGCGTGCTGCGGTCGCGGCTGGTCCACGCCTCGGCCGGCGGCAGCGCCAGCGCCGCCACCGCCACCCCGCCGCCGTCCTCGGGGCCACCAAACAGCGAGGACTGTCCGCTCCACCGCTCGCGGTGCAGCGAGGCCGCCTGCTCGAGCACGCGGCCCGCGCCGGCGAACATGCGCTCGCGCCCGGCACCCAGGGCGTCGCACCCGCCCGAAGCGATCAGGCACTCGAGCACGCGGCGATTCAGGGCGCGCGTGTCCACGCGGCACGCCAGGTCGAAGAG
>CAYHRW010000199.1:0-3615 GCA_964359105.1 uncultured bacterium | reverse complement strand
CGAGCACGCGGCGATTCAGGGCGCGCGTGTCCACGCGGCACGCCAGGTCGAAGAGGTCCTTGAACGGTCCCCCCGCCGCGCGCGCCGCCACCAGCGACTCGACCGCCGCCTGGCCCACGTTGCGCACCGCGCCCAGGCCGACGCGGACCTTCCCGTCCTCGAGCGAGAACTTCCAGTCCGAGCGGTTCACGTCCGGCGGCAGGACCTCGAGCTTCATCCGCCGGCTCTCCTCGATGAGCGTGACGATGCGGCTCGAGTCCGACATCTCGCTCGTCAGCGTCGCCGCCATGAACTCGGCCGGCCAGTGCGCCTTGAGGTATGCGCACTGGTAGGCGAGCAGGGCGTAGGCGGCACTGTGGGAGTTGTGGACGATGATTCCATCGGCGACGAAGTTGTGGTCCTTCTCCACCGTGAGGTCGTAGGTGTCCTGGACCCCCTTCGGCTCGATCGAGACGACTCGGTCCCAGAAGACATCGGATGTGGCGATCCGGGCGAGACGGAGCGAGTCGAAGAAGCGGGCGAAGCGCATGACGGTCGAGCGGCGGAAGCCGCGCTTCCAGGGCGGACCTTTTCCATAGAGGTCCTTCACCGAGACGCCGGAGAGCTCTTCGACCTCCACCCAGCTCAACCCCGCCCTCTTGCGCTCCTCATCCACCCACGCCCGGACTTCCCGGGCAATGGTGTCCTTGCTGCTGCGCTCGCGGGCCACGGACGCGAGCCTCGCCCTGAGCATCCCGATCTGGCGCTCACGACCGATGATGTGCGGTGCGATCCGGCCCACGAACGCCGCCGGCGCCCCCTCGCCCAGCAGGTGGACCGTGCAGCCGGGCCGTCTTGTCCCACGGTACTTGAACTCCTTCCGGTGGAGCCCCGCGAGGATGCCGCGCCGCTCCGCCCGGCGGAACGCGCCCGAGCGGCGCCCCGGCACATCCATCACGAGCGCGAGGTTCCCCTCGGTGACCGCGGTGCCGTAGAGGGGCTCGTCCCGCACGGCTCCCGGCAACCCAAGGTTTGCGCTGACCTGGAGCGCCCCGTCCCTCCGCTCGTAGATGCGCGTCACGGTGTCCGGGAAGTTCGAGATGGCCGCCGCGAAGTCGTCGATGAGCACCCGGTCCCGATTGAAGTCGTAGAGCGTCGTGGGGTGACAGGTGTTCCCCTCGGCCAGCAGCCCGGCGAGCGCGATGAGTTCATGCCTGGGCCACGACCGCGTGCCCGCGACTTCGAGCCGTCGCGGCGCGGCGATACGGTCGCCCGGCTTCAGGTCTTCGAGGTTCTTCCAGCCGTCGAGAGTACGGAACGGGTGATTCGCCGTGGCGGTGATGCGCCTGCCTAGCGCGGTGCGCAGCTCGAAGACCGGCTTCCGACCGTTCCACACTACGTCGGTGACGCTGCGAGGATGCAGCTTCCAGTCCTCGCCCAGGGCATGGACCGTGAACGGGCGACGGGCACGGAACAGCTCCCCGATGGTGGTGCGCTCTCCAGAGACCGCATCCATCAGTTCGGTGCCGCCCACGAGGCAGCGATTGAAGCCGTAGCCCGCGAACTTCACCATCGTCTCGTAGATGCGCTCGGCCTTCGCGGCGGGGATGCGGTTCTTCACGCAGCCCTCGACGAAGGCCTTCTCCTTCGCCTCCATCTCCTCGGGGAGCTTCTTCGCCATCGCGCGGCGCATCTCGTCGGCCTGGGCGAGCGAGAAGCCGGCGAGCCGGTGGGTGGCCGCCATCACCTGCTCCTGGTAGACGAACACGCCGTAGGTGCTCTTGAGGATCGGCTCCAGGTCAGGGTGCTCGTAGCGCAGGACGGTGCGCCCGTGCTTGCACTCGATGAAGGTCGGGATGTTCTCCATCGGGCCCGGGCGGTAGAGCGCGTTCATCGCCACCAGGTCGTCGAAGACCGTGGGACGCAGCCTGCGCAGGTGGTCGCGCATGCCGCTCGATTCGAACTGGAAGATGGCGACCGTCTCGGCGTTCTGGAAGATGCGGTAGGTGGCCTCGTCGTCCATCGGCAGCTTCGCGAGGTCGAGCCGCGCGCCGGTGCGCAGCGCGATGAGCCGCACCGATTCCTCGAGCACCGAGAGCGTGCGGAGGCCGAGGAAGTCCATCTTGAGCAGCCCGGCCTTCTCGACCGACTTCATGTCCCACTGCGTGGTGACCGACTCGTCCTTCTGCCGGTAGAGCGGCACGTAGTCCACCAGCGGACCGGGCGTGATGAGCACGCCGGCGGCGTGGGTCGAGGCGTGGCGCGCCAGGCCTTCGAGCGTGCGCGCCGTCTTGAGGAGCCGCGCGTGGACCTCACCGCGCTGCGGCAGGTTGCGCAGGTCGCGCGACTGCTCGAGCGCCTTCTCGAGCGTCATGCCGACCCCGTCGGGCACCATCTTCGCGACCCGGTCGATCTCCGGCACCGGCAGCCCGAGCGCGCGGCCCACGTCGCGCATCACGCCCCTGGCGCCCATGGTGCCGAAGGTGATGATCTGGGTCACGCACTGCTCGCCGTACTTCTGCTTCACGTACTCGATGACCTCGCCGCGCCGCAGGTCGTCGAAGTCGATGTCGATGTCCGGCATGGTGACGCGCTCGGGGTTGAGGAACCGCTCGAAGATGAGCCCGTGCTGGAGCGGATCGATGTCGGTGATGTGCAGCGCGTACGCCACCAGCGAGCCGGCCACCGAGCCGCGGCCGGGGCCGACGCCGATCCCTTTCGAGCGCGCGAAGGCGATGAAGTCGCGCACGATCAGGAAGTACGGGGCGAAGCCCATGCGGCAGATGACGCCGAGCTCGTAGTCGAAGCGCTGCTTCACCTCGTCCGAGACGTCGCTGAAGCGCGTGCGCAGCTCCGACCAGGCGAGGCGGCGCAGGTACTCCTCGGCGCTGGTCTCCCCTTGCGGCAGCGGGAACGCGGGCAGCAGGGGCTTGCCGAACTTCATCTCCAGGTTGCAGCGCTCCGCCACCACCAGCGTGTTCGCGAGCGCCTCGGGGAAGTCCGGGAACGCGGCGCGCATCTCCTCGGGCGAGCGGAAGTGCAGCTCGGCGACCGCGCGCATGCGGTTCGCGTCGCTCACGGTCTTGCCGGTCTGGATGCAGATCAGGATGTCCTGCGCCTCGACGTGGTCCGGGGCCAGGTAGTGGCAGTCGTTGGTGGCCACGATGGGGATGCCGGTGCGCGACGAGAGCGCGCGGACCCGTTCGCGGATCTTCGTCTCGATCTCGAGCCCGTGGTTCTGGATCTCGAGGAAGTAGTTCTCGGCGCCGAAGATGTCGCGATACATGAGCGCGGTGCGCGCCGCCGACTCCTCGTCGTCCGCGAGCAGGTCGGCCGCCACCTCGCCCTTGGGGCAGGCCGAGAGCGCCAGCAACCCCTGCCCGTACTGCGCCAGCACGTCGTGGTCCACGCGCGGCTTGTAGTAGAAGCCCTCGAGGAAGGCCAGCGACGACAGCCGCATCAGGTTGCGGAACCCCGCTTCGTCGCGCGCCAGCAGCACCAGGTGATGCGCCGCGTTCCGCGTGCGCTCCTGGCGCCTGCCGCGGGTGACGTAGGCCTCCATCCCGATGATGGGCTTGATGCCGGCCTTGCGCGCCTCCTGGTAGAACTCGACCGCGCCGAACAGCGAGCCGTGGT
>CAYHRW010000198.1:0-5340 GCA_964359105.1 uncultured bacterium | reverse complement strand
GCGAGACGAACAGGCGCTCGCGTAGCAGGTCCGCGGGCTTGAGCCGGCGGGTCGCCAGCCCCAGCCGCATCGCCGGGGTTCCCTGGCCGCGGCGCTCCGAGAACCACTTCATGTGGTTGCGCCACACCAGCAGCAGCCAGAGCCGCCAGATTGCCATCTGCCGGCGCTTGGCGAAGGCGATGGTCTCGCGCTTGTGGTTGGCCCCGCCGTGGCGGATCAGCAGGTCCAGCAGGTTGATGCTGAACAGCGGGTTATGCGCGGTGCGCGCGGCCCGCGAGCTGGTGGTCCGGTGGGTCACGCGCAGGTGGCGCAGCTGACGCAGGGCGCGCGGGTAGTCGGTGTGCTGGTCGCTGTGCAGCGTGAGGTCCTGCGCCGCCGGGCACAGCAGCGCCAGGAGCGCGACCACGTCACGCTCGCTCGAGCGCGCCGCGGGGCGCCCCAGGCGGGCCTCCAGCGCCGCGCGCCGCTGCCGCTGGGCCCGGGTCATGCGGCCGCTGCGGCGCAGCTCGCTGTCGGTAAACCCGTAGAAGTAGTGCGAGACCTGGCCGGCCACCACATGGTAGCGGGTGGGATGGAACTGGCTGTACTCGAACGATTCGAAGCCGTCGAGCACCAGCGGTTCGGTCAGCGGCCCGCGCGGGCGGTGCTGCTGGTGGAACAGCAGGCAGTGGCGGCCGAGGCGGTTGGCATGGGCGAGGATGGTCTGCGGCGAGACCTCCAGCGCGCGGGCCAGCTGGCGCAGGCAGGCACAGGAGAGCAGCCCGTGGAGCACCGGCACCAGCAGGTCGGGGCGCTTGAGCCAGTAGTCGGGGCGGAAGGTCTGCTCGCTGAAGCGTCGCCGGCAGTGACGGCAGCGGTAACGCTGGACACGGAGCGGCGCGCGCTGCCGGGCGTGGAAGCCGTCGCGGACGAACCGCCAACCCTGCGGAACGCAATGGAAGGCACAGGCCGGATTGGGACAGAAGCGGGGCGCCTGGGGGGCTGCCGTCTCGCTCATGCCCTCCGGTCACCGCAAGAGCTGCGCCATCACCATTCTTCCGAGCACAACCCGTCCCTTGCGCCACGCGGCACGCGCCGCTAACGTGCGCACTCCTTCGGCCGCACCGCTCGATCCCTGGAGGGACGCATGCGCATCCTGCTGACGGGGGGTGCCGGGTTCATCGGCTCCCACGTCGCGGACCGGTTGGTGGAGCTGGGCCACGAGGTCGCCGTGCTCGACGACCTCTCGACCGGCTTCCGCGAGTTCGTGAACCCGCGCGCCCGGTTCTACGAGACGGACCTGCGCGACGCGGCCGCGCTCGAGCGCTGCTTCGCGGAGTTCCGGCCGGAGGTGGTGGACCACCACGCCGCGCAGATCGACGTGCGCCAGTCGGTGAGCGACCCCATCCACGACGCCGGGATCAACATCGTCGGCGCGCTCGGCGTGCTGATGGCCTGCACGCGCCACGGCGTGCGCAAGTTCGTCTACGCCTCGACCGGCGGCGCGCTCTACGGCGAGGGCCGCTCGCTGCCCGCGACGGAGGACCACCCGGTGAACCCCGAGTCGCCCTACGGCGTGAGCAAGCACACCCTCGAGCACTACCTCTACCTGTGGAAGCTGCTCCACGGGCTCGACTACACCGTGCTGCGCTACCCGAACGTCTACGGCCCGCGCCAGAACCCGCACGGCGAGGCCGGCGTGAACGCGATCTTCATCGGGCTCATGCTCGAGGGGAGGCGCCCGCGCATCTTCGGCACCGGCGAGCAGGTGCGCGACTACCTCTATGTGGGCGACGTGGTCGAGGCCAACGCGCTGGCGCTCTCGCGCGGCAGCGGCGAGATGGTGAACCTGGGCACCGGCGTCGGCACCTCGGTGAACGACATCTTCCACGAGCTCAAGGCCATCCTCGGCTTCGCGGAAGAGCCGATCTACGAGGCCCCGCGCCCGGGCGAGGTGCAGCGCATCTACCTCGACGCCACGCGCGCGAAGCAGGTGCTGGGGTGGGTGCCTTCGACCAGCTTCGTCGAGGGGCTGAAGAAGACGGTGGAGTGGTCGCGGGCGAACCCGCTGCCGCGGAAGTAGCCCCTCAGCGCACCAGCCGCAACTCGAGCGCGGCGCGCGCGGCCTGGCGGCGCGTGCCCTCCACGTGGCCCGGGTTCTCGACCCAGCGATAGCCCCCGAGCACCGCCACGTCCACGCCGCTCGCCGGCCACCAGCGCACCCCGCCCTCGACGTCGCGGGTCTGCTCCACGACGCCCTGGAAGCGCTCCACCGTGACGCGCGGCGAGCCGGGCAGGAACGGCTGGTTGAGCGTGTTCTCGCCCTGGTCGGTGCGCGAGACGCGCGCGAACAACTGGCCGTCGGCGCTCCAGTCCCACGCGGCGCGCAGCGCGATGCGCCGCGCGTCGGGGCCGGTGGGGAAGCCGAGCGGGCGTCCCTGCGCCTGGTAGGTGCGGCCGAAGAACGAGGTGTAGACGAAGCGGGTCAGGCGCGTGAACTCGCCGCCCCACGTCACGCGGCTGCTGCCGATGGCGCCCGCGCCCTCCCAGCCCAGCTGCCAGCCGTACTTGTTCGGGATGGTGCCGCTCTTCGCGTGGAGGTCGTCGAACAGGAACTCGCCGTAGACCCGCGTGCCGTCGGCCACGCGCCAGGCCGCGTCGAAGGACACGAGGATGTTGTTGCGCAGCGCCCGCAGGGAATCGGGCTCGTCCGAGACGAGCAGCCGCTGGACCATGATGTAGGGCACCACGCCCACCGCGTAGAGCGGCTGCCAGGCGCTGCCGTGGTAGCGCGCCGCCTCGGTGGCGCCGAGCCTGAGGCCGTCCCGCGGCTGCCATTCCAGCCGGTGCGCGGCGAGCTGCTCGCCGGCGGCCTGGTCGAGCGTGGCCGAGAGCGCCGTGGCGTCGGCGTGGAGCGGTTCGATGCGCAGGCGGTAGGCGAGCCCGGTGAGCGGCGCCGAGGTCTTCGACAGCACCAGCGAGGCCTCTTCGCCCGGTCCCCAGTGCCAGCGGTTGCGCCCCATCTGCACCGACCAGCGCGCCGACGCGGCGGTATAGGCGAGGTAGGTCTCTTCGGTGTGCATGATCAGGTCGTTGCGCGCGATGAGCGGGTCGGCGAAGGTGAGCCCGTTCTCGATGCGGCCGGCGATCAGGTGGGTGTAGGCGAGCCAGCGGTCGAGCTGCACACCGATGCGCGCGTGCGCGCCGGAGCCCGAGCCGAACTCGCGGTGGTCGCCGTCGCTGAGCGCCGTGCCCTCGAGCCCGAGCGACAGCTCGAAGCACTGGCCGCCCGGCGCCGCGGACTGGAACACACGCGGCGTGGAGCGCAGCGTGGGATGCGGCGCGAACGCGCTGTCGGCGTCGCGCGCGAGCGCGCGCTCGAGCCGCGCCAGCGAGATCGCGCGCGCGGGGCCGGGCGCGGCGGGCGGTGACCCAGGGCCCTCGATCTCGACGCGCTGGAGCGGGCGCGTCCCGAGGTGCGGGAGGCGCAGCCTTCGCTCGAGCAGGCGGGAGTCGAACAGCTCGAGGATGCGCAGCTCGGACTCCAGCCGGTCGCCGACCGGGATGAACTCGAGCGGCGACGCGAGCGCGGGAGCGGGAGGGAGCGCGGCCGCAGCGAGGAGCAGCGCCGCGCAGGCGGCGCACGGGAGCCCGACCGTCCGGTGGAGAGGCATCGCGCGGCATGCTAGACGGCCTCGCGCGAATGGGCAATAGCCCGCGCCACGCACCGCGAGGGCGCGTGCCCCGGCGGCCGCGCAGTGGTGCGCCGCGGACCGGCGGGCACGTGAGGCCGCGCGGAGGGTGGCACGTAGGGCTTGACCGGGGCGCGGGTGGGCCAGACAATCTCTCGCGAGCTTCCACCGCGCGTCGAGGTGATCCAATGAAGACTCCCTCCGCTGCCGTCCTGGTCCTTGCGGCACTCGCCGTGCTCCCGCCTGTCGCGACGCCCCTCCTTGCGGCCCCCGGCCAGGGTCAGTCGGCCGGCGGCTCCGTCGGCGCGCTGGACACGATGTCGGTGGACATCGGGCAGTGGTACAACGACTGCTTCCCGGCGAACGAGAACCCCACCTTGCCCGGAACGGCGGCCTTCGACACCTGCGCGGCCTACCTGCAGACCGGCATCAACCTCGCGCCCACCACGGGGACCACGGCGCGCTTCGACGTGCCGGGGGACACGGTCGTCGTCAACGCCCCGGTGAGCGAGCCGACCCGGGTGGACATGGTGTTCCGGATCTACCCGGGGCCGGGCAACCACGTGACCGCCGGCAATGCGGGGAGCGGGATCCGCCGGGTCCCGACCTCGCCCGTGGCGGCCACCCCGGGTGACGGCTCGTTCTGGGGCGAGTACCTGGCGAACGACGGCGAGTTCGGCTCCCCCGGCGGCCATCCCGGCGGTCGCTGGAGCGTGGACGTGTGGAACAGCGCCCGCTGCGACACCGCGGAGATCGACTACTTCCCGGTCGCCGCGCGGGGAAACCTGCCGGGCATCACGAGCGGCGTGTGGGCCAGCATGTACCACGAGGACGATCCCAGGTTCGCGACGCTCGGGATCGTGAAGCACCGCTGCTTCCTCGTGGACACGGCTGGCGCCGTCAACAGCACGAACACGACGTGCAGCTCGGTGCCGGCGTGGGCCACCACGGTCCCGCAGGATCGCACCGGCTACGAAGGCGTGCCGACCACCAGGGAGTACACGAAGATCATCCCCGACGGGCTGCTGACCCCGGGGTCCCACGTCCAGTACTTCTTCCGCAAGTCCACGCTGGCGGCGCCAAACAGCTTCGCGATGGTGCCGGACACGAACTACATCTACCCGCAGAACGGGGAGGGGCCGAACTACGACGGCCACCGCTGGCAGGAGTTCAGCGTGCTGCCGGATCAGTGGAAGGATGTCACCTACGGCGGTCTCGGTGAGGCCTGCATGCTGGTCGTGGACCTGAACGACCGGCGCGGCAACGAGCGCACGTGGGCGGGGATCGCCGACACCCTCGGCGCCACCTCCTCCGCCAAGTACGGCGCTCACAACGGGTGGCACGCACAGAACGACTTCGACTACACCGGCGTCGCCGTGGGCGGCGACCCGAGCATCGCGGTGTGGGAGCACGGCGGCTGCCCGGGGACGACCTGGGACCTGTACCAGGTCAAGGCGTCCGAGTCGCTCACCACAAAGGCGGGCTCCCTGGGCAGCCGCCTGGCGAACCGCGCCAGCCCCGGCCTGTACCAGCCGGGCGGCCCGGGCACGCCGGACAAGTTCAGCAGGCAGGGCCCGACTCCCGCGATGCTCCGCGCCTGCTACAAGATCCTGTTCCTGCTCACGGGGGATCTCAGCTCCGGCATCCTGGGCCCGTACGCCGACGTCTC
>CAYHRW010000197.1:0-5384 GCA_964359105.1 uncultured bacterium | reverse complement strand
GGCATCCCCGAGCCGAACAAGGCGCCGCCCGACCCGAAGCAGGACCCGCGCGGCCACGAGATCTACATGTGCACCGCCTACCCGGGCGTGGTGGCGCGCGACATCGCCGAGCGCTTCCCGGGCGCCGAGGTGCTGCCCGCCACCGAGGTGGTCGCGGGCGAAGGCCGCGTGGTCGGACGCCTGAACCTGCTCATGCTGCTGCTCGCGCTCGCCGCGCTCGCCGCCTCGACGCTCGGGCTCTTCTCCACCACCACCGCGACCGTGGTCGAGCGCGGCGTGGAGCTGGGGCTGCTGCGCGCCCTGGGCGCCACCGCCACGCAGATCGCCGCGCTGCTGCTGGCCGAGACCCTGCTGGTCTCGCTCGCCGGCGGGCTGGCCGGCTGGCTGGCCGGCAGCCTCGGCGCCGCGGCCATCCGCGGCCAGACCTTCGGCGCCGGCGCGCCGCTCCAGCCGCTGCTGCTGCCGCTCGCGCTGGCGCTCGCGGCGGGCGTGGCGCTGGCCGCCACGCTGGGGCCGCTGCGCATGGCGCTCCGGCTCGACCCCGCGCAGGTGCTCCGTGGCTAGGCGGCGCGACATGGACTGGCTCCTGCTGCGCGGGGCGCTGTGGCGCAAGCGCGGCGCGGTGCTGCTCGCGGTGCTCGCGGTGGCGATCGGCGCCTCGGTCGCCACCGCCCTGCTCCAGGTCTCGGGTGACGTGTCGCGCAAGCTCTCGCGCGAGCTGCGCGCACTGGGACCCAACCTGCTGCTGGTGCCCGAGGGCGACGTGGTGCCGGGCGGCGAGGCGGCGCTGGCACCCGCCGGCCGCTGGCTCGACGAGGCCGAGGTGCGTTCGCGCCTCGCGCGCGCCGGCGTGGACGGCGTGCCGCTCCTTTACGTGGTCGCCACCGCGACGCGCGGCGTGGGCCCGGGCGAGACCGTGCAGCTCGTGGGCGCCGACCTCGCGGCGGCGCGGAGGCTCCATCCGTCGTGGAACGCCGCCGCGGACCCGGCCTCGCTCATGGGAGTGAGGCTCATGAGGCGGCTGGGCGTCGAGCCGGGCGAGCGCCTCACCGTGGCGGTCCCGGGCGGGAGGAGCCTCGAGATCGCGGTCGGCGCCCCGCTCGCGGCGGGCGGCGCCGACGACGACGCGTGGTGGATCCCGCTCGCCGACGCGCAGCGGCTCGCCGGGCTGCCGGGCCAGGTGAGCCTCGCCCAGGCGCGGGTGTCCGACGCCGAGCGGGCGGCGGCGGCCACGCGCCGGCTCGAGGAAGGAGGCGGCATGCGCGCGCTGGTGCTGCACGCGCTCTCCGCGACCGAGGCGCGGCTGCTCCAGCGCATGCGCCGGCTGATGGCGCTCGTCACCATCGCGGCGCTGGTGGCGGGCGGCTTCAGCGCGTTCGGGACTCTCACCGACCTCGCGCTCGAGCGGCGCCGCGAGATCGCGCTCATGAAGGCGCTGGGCGCCACCGCCGCCGAGGTGGTGCGCCAGTTCGCGGCCGAGTCGCTGGTGATCGGGCTGGCCGGCGGCATCGCGGGCTGGCTGCTCGGGCTGGTGTTCGCCGAGATCATCGGGCGCCAGGTCTTCACCTCGGCGCTCGCGATGCGCTGGGACGTGCCGTTCGTGGTGCTCGCGCTCTCGCTCGCGGTGTCCGCGGTCGCGGGGCTCGGGCCCATCCGCTTCGCGCTGCGGGTCGAGCCCGCGGCCGCGCTCAAGGGGGACTGATGGCCGGGATCCTGGTGCGGCTCGAAGGCGTCTCGCGCCACTACGGCCCGCTCCGGGCGCTCGACCGCGTGGACCTGAGCATCCGCGCCGGCGAGTGGCTGGCGGTGATGGGCCCCTCGGGCTCGGGCAAGAGCACGCTCGTGAACCTGCTGGGGGCGCTCGACCAGCCGACCGCGGGGCGCGTCGTGGTGGACGGCGTGGAGATCACGGCGCTGCCCGAGGCCGAGCGCGTGCGCTTCCGTCGCGAGAAGGTGGGGATCATCTTCCAGCAGTTCCACCTGTTCCCCTACCTCACCGCGCTCGAGAACGTGATGGTGGCGCAGCACTACCACTCGGTCGCCGACGCCGGCGAGGCGCGCCGCGCGCTGGAGCGCGTGGGACTCGCCGACCGCGCGCGGCACCTGCCGTCGCAGCTCTCGGGCGGCGAGCAGCAGCGCGTGTGCGTGGCGCGCGCGCTCATCAACCAGCCGAAGCTCATCCTCGCCGACGAGCCGACCGGCAACCTGGACGCCGACAACGAGGACCGGGTGCTGCGCCTGCTCAGGGAGCTGCACGCCGAGGGCCACACGCTCGTCACCGTGACCCACGCTCCCGGGATCGGCAACCTCGCGGACCGCCGCGTCGAGCTCCATCACGGCCGGCTGGCGGACCTCACCGTGCACGACGAGGAGATCGAGCGCCGCTACGACGAGGTGCTGGTCCAGATGTGGGCGCTCCTGGAGGACGGGCGCGTGCCCGAGGCGGGCCGCGTGAAGGTGCCCGACGTGGTGGACAACGAGCGCACGCTGCAGGGCATAGAGGAGAGCGGGCTGGTGACGCGGCCGGGCACGACGCTCGAGTTCACCGGGCGCGGCCGCGAGCGGGCGCGCGACCTGGTGCGCCGCCGCCGGCTCGCCGAGGTGCTGTTCACCTCGGCGCTTCACCTGCCGCAGGCCGAGGTCGAGCTGGCCGCCTGCCGCATGGAGCACATCATCGACCCCGAGGTCACGAACAGCATCTGCGGCTTCCTCGGCCACCCGCGGCACTGCCCGCACGGCCGCCCCATCCCGGTGGGCGACTGCTGCGAGCTGCCCATCATCCCGTAGGCCGCCGCTTGCGCGCGCTCGGCCCCGCGGATGTGCGCCCCGGCGAGGCGGCCGTGCTCGACGTCCGCGGCGAAGGAGCGTTCCGCTCCGGGCACGTCGCGGGGAGCGGCAGCATCCCGGCCGGCGAGCTGGTGGCGCGCCGCGCCGAGCTGCCGCCGCGCGACGCGCCGGTGCTGGTGGTGGCGGAGGGCGCCGCCGCGGCGCGCGCGGGGGCCGCGGTCATGGAGGAGATGGGCTACGGCGACGTCGCGTACCTCGACGCGCCGCTCGCCGCGCTCGCGGGCGGGCTCTCCGACCGCGGCCCCGCCGCGCGGCTGTGGCGACCCGCACCCTTCCTCGAGGAGGTGCTCCCGCTGCTGCCCGACCCGCGCGGCGGACCGCGCCGCGCGCTCGACCTGGCGGCCGGCTCCGGACGCGACGCGGTGTTCCTCGCCCTCGCCGGATGGGAGGTCGAGGCCTGGGACGTGGCGCCCGAGGCGCTCGAGCGCGCCGCCCGCCTCGCGCGCCGCCACGGCGTGCGCCTCGTCACCGTGGTCGCCGACCTGGAGCGCGGCGAGCCGCCGCTGCCGGAGGACGCGTTCGACCTGGTCACCTGCTTCCGCTTCCTCCACCGTCCGCTCTTCCCGCGCATCGAGGCCGCGCTCAGGCCGGGCGGCCGGCTGGTCTACGAGACCTACCGGCTCGGCCAGGAGCGTTTCGGGCGGCCGAAACGCGCCCTGTTCCTGCTTCGGGACGGTGAGCTCTCCTCCGCCTTCCCGGGTCTCTCGACCGAGCGCTACGAAGAGCTCGATCCCGAGGGCGGTCCGGTGACCGCACGCCTGCTCGCCCGCAAGCTCTGATGCGCCTCCCCGGGCGTTCGCGACGGGCTCCGAAGTCTTCGCCCTCGCCGGCGCGCCGTGGCCGGTGCTGCGCGTGGTTTCGCCTGTCTGAACGACGTTCACACAGAGGCCGCGTGCTACCCCCTTGGTCCCATTGGACCGCCTGCGGTCCCATCCACTAGATTGTCAGACGCGAGCCTTCCCCCACGGTCCATGAAAGGGAGTCGTTCCTATGAGCGTACAAGGTGTCGGCGTCATGACTCCGTCGAAAGGCCAGGACTACGTCGGCGGCCTGATGGCTCAGGTCAAGGCGAAGAATCCAGCGGAGCCCGAGTTCCACCAGGCGGTGCAGGAGGTGGCGGAGTCGTTGAGCCTCGTCCTCGAGCGTCACCCGGAGTACCGGTCGCACAGGATCCTCGAGCGCATCATCGAGCCGGAGCGCGTCATCATGTTCCGGGTGCCGTGGCTGGACGACCAGGGCCACGTGCAGGTCAACCGCGGCTTCCGCATCGAGATGAACAGCGCGATCGGCCCCTACAAGGGCGGCCTGCGGTTCCACCCGTCCGTGAACCTGGGGATCCTCAAGTTCCTGGCGTTCGAGCAGGTGTTCAAGAACGCGCTCACCACGCTGCCGATGGGCGGCGGCAAGGGCGGCTCCGACTTCGATCCGAAGGGCAAGAGCGACAACGAGGTCATGCGCTTCTGCCAGAGCTTCATGACCGAGCTCGCCCGCCACATCGGCCCGGACACCGACGTGCCCGCCGGTGACATCGGGGTGGGCGGCCGCGAGATCGGCTTCCTGTTCGGCCAGTACAAGCGGCTCCGGAACGAGTTCACCGGCGTGCTCACGGGCAAGGGCCTCAACTGGGGCGGCTCGCTCATCCGGCCGGAGGCCACCGGCTACGGCTGCGTGTACTTCGCCTCCGAGATGCTGAAGACCCGCAAGCAGACGCTGGAAGGCAAGGTCTGCCTGGTCTCCGGCAGCGGCAACGTGTCGCAGTACACGGTCGAGAAGCTGCTCGACCTGGGCGCGAAGCCTGTGACCCTCTCCGACTCGAACGGCTTCATCTACGACGAGGACGGCATCGACCGCGAGAAGCTGGCGTGGGCCATGGAGCTCAAGAACGTCAAGCGCGGCCGCATCCAGGAGTACACCGGCAAGTTCAGGAAGGCCGTCTACACGCCGTTGGACGCCCGGCTCGACTACAACCCGCTGTGGAACATCCGGGCGAGCTGCGCGTTCCCGAGCGCCACGCAGAACGAGATCAACGCCAGGGACGCCGCGAACCTGATCAAGAACGGGGTGACGGTGGTGGCCGAGGGCGCGAACATGCCGAGCATGCTCGAGGCGACCCGGGCGTTCCTCGAGGCCAGGATCATGTACGGGCCGGCCAAGGCCGCCAACGCCGGCGGCGTGGCCACCTCGGGCCTCGAGATGTCGCAGAACAGCATGCGCCTGTCGTGGACGCGCGAGGAAGTGGACGACCGGCTCCACAAGATCATGATCGCGATCCACAGCAACTGCTACGAGACCGCGGAGAAGTACGGCACGCCGGGAAACCTGGTCAACGGAGCGAACATCGCCGGCTTCCTCAAGGTCGCCGACGCGATGCTGGACCAGGGCCTGGTCTGACAGGCTCTCCGTCCGTGACACCGGTGCGGAGTGGAGGCCTCTCCACTCCGCACTCGGCTTGTGAGGCAGCGAGCGAGGTGATGGCATGAGTGGCCACGGCCCGCCCTTCGAGGCCATCGGATTCCACGAGCCCTTCGGGGGCTTCC
>CAYHRW010000196.1:0-5414 GCA_964359105.1 uncultured bacterium | reverse complement strand
AGCGCTACCTGACCAAGGTCCACAGCGACGCCTGGATGCGCGACAACCACCTGCTCGACCCCGCCGTAGCGCGGGTCGCGGACGTGGTGGGCGCCAAGGCCCGGCAGCTCCCGCCGCTGCTCTTGGTGCAGGTGGGCGAGCCGCTGCGCCGCGCGCTCGCGCTGGTCGAGCAGCACGACGTCACCCAGCTCCCGGTCTTCAAGGGCGACGAGGTGGTGGGCACGATCTACGACAGCGAGCTCCTGAAGTGCGTGCTCCAGGACTCGGCCGCGCTCGACCGCCCGG
Organism: uncultured bacterium; assembly: GCA_964359105.1. Lineage (GTDB taxonomy): Bacteria > Eisenbacteria > RBG-16-71-46 > RBG-16-71-46 > RBG-16-71-46 > JACRPT01. The sequence continues at coordinate 5,129 of CAYHRW010000196.1, read as the reverse complement.
TGGAGACCGTGATGTCCGAGCCGCTCCCCATGGTGCAGAGCGACCAGCCGCTCGAGAGCGTCACCCGGCTGCTGGCGTCCCGCACCCCCGCCGTGCTGGTGCGCGACGACGGGCACGTGGTCGGCATCATCACGCGCTTCGACATGCTCCAGTTCATCGCGGCGGGCGAGTGATGGGCGGCGACGCGGCTCTTAGGCCGGACGCCGGGTTCAGCACCAGGGCGGTCCACGCGGGCCAGGAGCCCGATCCCACCACCGGCGCGGTGGTGGTGCCGGTCTACCAGACCTCGACCTACGCCCAGGAGGCGCTGGGGAAGCACAAGGGCTTCGAGTACGCCCGCACCCACAACCCCACCCGCTTCGCGCTCGAGCGCAACATCGCCGCGCTCGAGGGCGGCAAGCACGGCTTCTGCTTCGCCTCGGGCCTGGCCGCCACCAACTGCCTGATGCAGACCCTCTCGGCCGGCGATCACGTGGTGGCGGGCGACAACCTCTACGGCGGGACCTACCGGCTGTTCGAGAAGGTGCTGCGCCGCCAGGGGCTCGACTTCACCTTCGTGCCGGTCAGCGACCCGGGCGCGGTCGAGCGGGCGTTCCGGCCGGGCACGAAGCTGCTCGTGGTCGAGACCCCCACGAACCCGATGATGCAGCTCACCGACATCGCCGCGGTGAGCGCCGCGGCCCACCGCCGCGGTATCAAGGTGGTGGTGGACAACACCTTCATGAGCCCGTACTTCCAGCGACCGCTGGCGCTCGGGGCCGACGTGGTGCTGCATTCGGTCACCAAGTACCTGAACGGGCACAGCGACATGGTGGGCGGCGCACTGGTGACCAGCGACGAAGCGCTGGCCGAGCAGCTGCGCTTCCTGCAGAACGCGGCCGGCGCGGTGCCGGGACCGATGGACTGCTGGCTCGCGCTGCGCGGCACCAAGACCCTGGCGCTCCGGATGGAGCGCCACGACCGCAACGCCCGCGCGCTGGCGGTCCAGCTCGCCGCGCACCGCGCGGTCTCGCGCGTGTTCTACCCGGGGCTCGAGAGCCATCCCCAGCACGAACTGGCCCGCAGGCAGGCCTCGGGATTCGGCGGTATGATCTCCTTCATCCCCGGTGACGGTTCGCTCGAGGCCGGCCGCCGGGTGTTCGACCGGTTCAGGCTCTTCACCCGCGCCGAGAGCCTCGGCGGGGTGGAGAGCCTGGTCTGCCACCCGGCGTCCATGACCCATGCCTCGGTGCCGCGCGAAGTGCGGCTGGCGATGGGCTTCGCCGACGGCCTGCTCCGTCTCTCGGTCGGGATCGAGGACGTGCAGGACCTGGCCGCGGACCTCGAGCAGGCGCTCCAAGGCGTTTGAGGCCTTTGGGTTGGGCTGTGGGGCCCGGTCACGGCGGGGGCGAGATTCGGGTTGACAAGCGGGGGCAGGGACTCTAGGTTGTCCGCGCTTCTGCTTCTGGCGCTCCTGCCACGAACAGGGAAGTGCTTCGCCGGCTTCCGGCTGACATCCGAGCCCCACACGCGCAGGGACGCCGCTTGACTCGACACCGCTCTGTTGATGAGTGTCTGTGGCGTAACGGTCACGAACAGAGACACCGGGCCGCTGCCGGATCCCCAATTCCGGCGCGGCGAGATCGAGAGGAGGTGAGTTCAAAGAACATGCGGAAGATTCTCGCTCTGGCGATGGTCGCCCTTTTGGCGCTGGCCCTCGCTCTCGCCGCGGTCGGTTGTGGTCAGAAGGCGACCGAGGAGTCGACTCCGGCTCCTGAGACGACAACGGCTCCGGCCGAGACGATGGTGGATACGGCGATGGCCGACACGTCGATGCACCCGACGCCGACGCCCTAGTAGCGGTCTCTCGTTGATTTGACGGGCTGTGAGCGCGAGAGGGGAGGATCCCAGGATCCTTCCCTCCGTGGCTTTTCAGGGCCGCAACTCCGTGGGGGTGTGCTGCGTAGTGAGGCACAGACGATCCCGACCCGGAGGACCCAGATCGTGAAGCGCAGCCATCTGCTGATCGCCGCTGCCGTGCTCGCCATCGTGCCCGTCCGCGCGCTCGCCGACTGGAACGTGTGGCGCGAGCAGAGCCAGAAGGTGCTCGAAGCCGCGGACCTCACGAACGTGCGGATGGTGCGGGTCGAGAACCCGCGCGGGCTCGTCCAGGTGCGGCCCAGCCCCGACGGGCGATTCCGCCTGACGGCGCTCAAGCTCACCCGCGCCTCCGACCGCGAGCATGCCGGCGAGTTCGCCCGCGCCACCCGTGTCGAGACCGCCATCGAGGGCGACCGCTACGTGGTGCGGGTGCGCTACCCGCAGCGCCAGGAGATCCGCATCAGCTTCTGGCGGATCTTCAGGGGCGGCTTCGAGCTTCCGACGGTCGAGGTCCGGCTCTCCCTCGAGGTGCCCGGGCGCATGGGGGTGAGCCTCGACTCGGCGAGCGGCGACCTCGAGACCTTCGGCCTCGCCGGCCCGCAGTCCCTCGAGACCACGAGCGGCGACCTCCAGGTGCGCGATGCGCGTGGACCGCTCGAAGCCGGGACCGTCAGCGGCGAGGTCGAGGCCGACTGCCTCGCCCGCGCCCGCCTGCGCAGCGTCAGCGGCGACGTCTCGGTGCGCCGCGCCGGCGGGCCGCTCGACGTCCGCACCACGAGCGGCGACATCGAGCTACGCGGCGTCACCGACAGCCTGTCGGTCAGCTCGGTGAGCGGCGACATCCGCGTGGACGCGGCGCCCCGCGGCCTCAGCGCTGGCACCACCAGCGGCGGCATCACGATCGAGGGCGAAGCCGGCGGGCTGGTGCGCGTGAGCTCCACGGCCGGCGACGTGACGCTCGGCCTGCTTGCGACGGTGCGGCGCGCCGACGTCACCACGGTCTCGGGCGACATCCACCTGCGCCTCCCCGGGAACCTCGGCTGCACGCTCGGCCTGCGCACCTCGAGCGGCACGCTCGACACCGCCGTGCCGCTCAGGGTCCGCACCGTGTCGCGCCGGGAGATGACCGGGGTGGTGCATGGCGGCGGAGTGCCGGTGACGCTGCGCACCACCTCGGGTGACATCGTCGTCACGAGTGGAGGGGAGTGACCATGCGTAGACTGCCGCTGCTGCTCCTGGCCGCCTGGCTTGCCTTCCCGGCGCTGATCCCCGCCGCGGGCCCGGCCTTCCTGCGGCTCGCGTACCTCGGCTCCTCCGCGGTGCTGGCGCCGCGTGCGGCCTGGGCCCAGGAGACCCTGGAGTTCAAGCCGGTGCCGGCCGAGAGCGTGACCGCGCTGGAGCGCGGGCGCCGCCGCGTCGCCGCGCCCGAGCCGCCGCCCGAGCCCGCGCCGTCGGCCGAGCCCGAGGTTCCGGCCGAGCCCGTGGTGACCGCCCCGCCGGCCACGGCGGTCGAGGTCAGGAGCCACTCCGGCGACCTGTCGCGCGTGGGCTCCGACATCCACATCCAGAGTGACGAGGTCGTGGAGGGAGACGTCATGGCGATCCGCGGGGACGTGACCGTGGACGGCCACGTCGAGGGCTCGGTGGTGGCGATGGGTGGCGATGTCTACCTCTCCTCCACCGCGCGCGTGGACCGGGACGTGGTCTGCGTGGGCGGCGAGCTGCACGAGGAGCCCGGGGCGATCGTGCGTGGCGAGCGTGTCTCCGCCCTCGGCAGGCAGGGCACCCGCATGCTCAAGCGCTACGGCGTGCATCCCGGGCGGTTCGAGCCTGAGCCTTGGAGTGGCCTGGCGCGGGCGGTCTCCGCCGCCATCTGGTTCTTCGTCATCCTCGGGGTGGCCTGGCTCATCGCCCACCTCGCTCCCGGCCGCACCCGGTCCGCCGTGGACACGCTCAAGCGCGAGCCCGGCTGGTCCACGCTGGTCGGTTTCGGGGCCTGGCTCACGACCATCCCGTCGCTCATCGCGCTGTCGCTGGTGGTGGCGCTGCTGTGCATCACCATCATCGGGATTCCGCTCGCGCTGGCGGCGCTGGTTGGCTACGCTGCGTTCTTCGCGGTGCTGGGCGTGTGGGGTTACGTGGTGGGGGTGGGCGCGCTCGGCGAGCGGCTCGCGCTGCGCCAGGGCCGCAGCGGCTTCAGCGTCGCGCAGGCCGTGGTGTGGGGTGTGCTGGCGGTCGCCGGGCTCGATCTGGCCGGGCAGCTCTTGCGGAACCTCAGCCTGGCGGGACCGCTGCGCGGGCTCGGCACCTTCCTGCACGTCATCGCGATCGTCGCGGCGTCGGTGATCGCCGTCGTCGGTGGAGGAGCATGGCTCAGGTCGGAGTTCCAGACCGGTTGGCTCGGGCGCTGGTGGGGCCGCCGCAGAGGCGGGCCCGCCGCGACCTACGCGCCGGGGGCGACGACTCCGGCCGGCGCGCCGGCATCTGCCGCCGCCCCGCCCGCACCGGGCGCCGTGCCTCCGCAAGGCTCGGCGCCGGCGCCGCCGCCTGCGGAGCCTCCTTCGCCGCCGCCGGTGGAGTGAGCGCGACCGAGATGAGCCGCGCGCGGCGTCCGGGGTGTTCCGTCCCGGGCGCCGCGGCGTTCCCGTCCGTGGTCCGCCTTGCCGTCGGCGCGGGAGGGCCTTCGTGAGCGTCGAGTCGCTCTGGTTCCTCTGCGTCCTGCTGTTCGTGGACGGCGCCACCTTCGCCTTCGGCACCACGCCGCTCCTGCTCCAGTACGCCAAGCACAACCCGCCCTGGGCGGTGGCGCTGGCGGGTGGGGCGGCGAGCGCGCTGGGCAGCGCGGTGCAGCTCCTGCTGCTGCGCTGGCTGCTGGCGGCGAAACAGCCGTGGATGAGCCGCTTCACGCCCTCGCGCGGCAAGCTCGAGGCCGCGCTCAAGGCCAATCCCTCGGCCTCGTTCCTCGCCATCATGCTGGCGCGCGCCACGCCGTTGCCGGACGCCCCGCTCAAGCTGGTGGCGGCGGCCGCGGGCTATCCCATTCCGCGCTACTTCCTGGCCATCTTCCTGGGCGCGCTGCCCTACTATTACGCGTTGGCGCTCATCGGCGAGAAGTTCCGCCTCCCGGGCTGGGTGCTGGTGGTCGCGGTGGCCGCCATCCTGCTCGGTGTCGTGCTCGACCACCTGCGGCGGCGCGGGAGGAGCGCGGCGTGAGGCGCGCTCGGCGCGCGGCGCCGCACGCCGCGGGCGTGGACACCGGCGGCACCTTC
>CAYHRW010000195.1:2031-5451 GCA_964359105.1 uncultured bacterium | reverse complement strand
CGCGCTCGTACGTGGCCTCGTTCAACTTCAAGGGCGCCGACCAGCAGAAGCGGGTCAAGGACCTCTCGGGCGGCGAGCGCAACCGGGTCCACCTCGCGCGCATGCTCAAGACCGGCGCGAACGTCCTGCTGCTGGACGAGCCCACCAACGACCTCGACGTGGACACGCTGCGCGCGCTCGAGGAGGCGCTGCTCCAGTTTGCCGGCTGCGTGGTCGTGATCTCGCACGACCGCTGGTTCCTCGACCGCATCGCCACCCACATGCTCGCCTTCGAGGGCGACAGCCAGGTGGTGTGGTTCGAGGGCAACTACCAGGACTACGAGAAGGTCCGCCACGAGCGGCTCGGCCGGGACGCCGACCAGCCGCACCGCATCAAGTACCGCAAGCTGGTGCGGGTGTAGGAACGGAGCGCTTCCATCGAGACGGCGGCGCCCGCGGGACGCCTCCCCGCGCCCGGCACCGGCACGGTCCGTGGTATCGGCAGGAGGCCGGCGAGGATTGGGGACGAGGCTTGTGGACGAGGATCACGGACGAGGGCGGCCGCCTCAGCTGGCGACGCCCGCGCGGATCCCGTAGGCCATCCACCAGAGCCAGTGGATGTTGCCACGCTCGATGGCCTCGATGGGCGTCAGGCCCTTGAGGCCCGCATTCGGGGTCTGGAACCACTCGGGGATCGAGCGCGCCTTCATGATCGCCGCCAGCTCCCGGTGGAGGGATGCCAGCTCGCGGTAGCGGCGCTGGACGTCGCGGCCCGGCCCCTGCTCCCCGGTCTCCCAGCTCGCGATCATCCGCTCCGAATACCCGAGCAGGCGGCCGAAGTCGTGGCGGTTGACGCCGTAGCCCTTGCGGATCGCGCGCGCCTGCCCGGGCGTGATCGTCTGCGTCGTGAGTCGCCCGGCCTGCGCCGGCGCGTGGACCGCCCGCGTCCTGCCCACTCTCGCCGGGGCTTCCCGGACGAGGGCGGCGGGCCTCGAGGCCCTCGCCTTCGCAGCTTTCGTGGTTCGCATGCGGTGCGCCTCCTTCATGAGGAAGTATGCACCCTGCCGGCCGGCAATGCAATATTGCATGAAGCATTGCATGGCTCGCTGCGCGCGCCGCCCGGCCGGCCTCAGCGACGGCCCGGGCGGAGGATCGTGAGGCCGCCGCCCGGACGCACCCGGTCGGGGAACACGACCAGGTTCGTCTGTCCGGGCGCCGCCGCCGACGGGACCAGCAGGCCTTCGAGCTCGAGGACCTGGACCGTCCTCCCCACGGCCTGGGCCAGGGCCTCCTTTCCCTCCTGGTTCGAGCGGCGCCAGTCTTCCCCCAGCAGGCTCCGGCGCGCGAGCCCGGCCGCCCGGATGCTCGCGTCGCCCGAAAGGTCCAGGACGAGCTTCAGGCGCACCTGCACCGCCACGACCAGGAGCGGCATCGCCGCGCTGTCCGGCACGCCCGCGGACCGGAATCGGGCCAGCGCCTCCGACAGAGCGGTCTCGGCGGTGAGGCTGACGTAGACGACCTTGAACGCGCCCGGCGCGTTCCACCGCCCGCCCGAGGCGAGCGCGCCCTCTCCGCTCAGGAGCCGCGACGGGTCCACCGGGCCCGTGCCGGTACGGAAGACCGTGCCCCCCCACGGCTGCGCCGACTTCGCGAGTCGCCGCAGGGCTCTCGTGGTTCGGAGAGGGAGCGGATGCGGCCGGAGGATCACGTTTCGTCCTTGCGGGGGCGATGGAGCAGGCAGGTGACCATCGTCGCGGGCCGAAGGCCCACGCGGCACGCGCATGATATCGCGCCGCTGCAGACCCACGAAGCACACACCCACGAAGCACACCCACGAAGCACACCCCCTTTCCCGTCTCGCCGCCACCGGCTACTCTGCGCGCGATGGCTCCCGCAGCGGCCGCATCCACGCAAGCTCCTCCCCCGCATCGCGGCTTCGACCCGCGCGAGTACCGCGACCCGCGGCCGAGCTCCGCGCTCATCCACGCCCTCGGCCTCCTGAATCGCTTCGTGGTGCTGCCGCGCGTGCTCCGGCTCCGCGCGCTCGATTTCCCTCCCGCGGACCTCGCGCGGCTGCGCGCCGCGGTGCGGCCGGGCACCGCCGCGTTCCTCGGCCCCGTGCACCCCGAGTTCATGACCGACTGGATGCTCGACAAGGAGGTCTCGCGCCGCGTGTCGCCGCTCATGGCGCACTGGGCCTCGTACGAGATCGTGAACGCGGGGCCGATCCAGCGCGCGTTCTGGCTGCGCAACAACCTGATCGCCAACGCCCCGGGCGGCGGCGGGAAGGAGCGCTCGGTGCGCTGGGCGCTGGCCGGTCACAGCGTGCTGCTCCACCCCGAGGGCTCGGTGAGCTGGCATGGCGGCCGCGTGGACCCGCTGGTGCCCGGCATCGTCGAGATGGCATGGGAGGCCTGCTGCCGCGCGCGCGCGGCGGGCGGGAACCGGCCGGTGTACGTCGTGCCGCTGGTGTGGAAGCTGCGTTTCGTCCGCGACGTCTCGGCCGGGCTGGCGCGGGAGATGGCACACATCGAGCGCCGGCTCGCGCTTCCCGCGGGCGACGGCCTTCCGGTCGAGCGGCGCTTCGCCGCGCTCCAGCGCCACCTGCTGCTGCGCCAATGCGGGCGCCTCGGGCTGCCCGCACCTTCCGCGTTCGACGATGCAAGCTACTTCGTCGCGCAGCGCGACGTCGTCCGCGAGATCCGCCGGCGGCTGGAGGCGCGCCACGGTTCGCTCGAAGGCGACTTCAACCGGGTCCAGCACGGCCTGCGCCGCGCGCTGCGCGAGCTGCGGCCGGCCGACCCGGAGGACGCGCGCCGCGACCGCGCGCTGCTCGACGAGTGGGAGCGGATCGAGCGCTTCCCCGCGGATCTCTACGGCGCGCCCACGCTCGCGCAGGAGGAAGTCGCGGAGAACCTCAAGCGCACCCGCGCGGCGCTGGTCACGCGCGGCTTCGGCGACGCGCTCCACAACGCGGTGCCGGTGGCGGTGGGCCCGCGCGTGGCGCACCTGCGCGTGCCCGAGCCGCTCGCCGTGCACGAGGCGTTCACCGAGGACGCGGACCTCGCGGAGCGGCGCCGGGCGGAGCTGCTCTCGACGCTGCGGCGCCGCATGCAGGACGCGCTCGATGCGCTGGGCGCGGAGCTGGCCGCGCCCGGCGGCGGCGGGCGGCGGCCGAACCCGCTGGCGGCGCAGCCGCCCGCTCCCTGACTACCGCCTGAAACCGAGGCCCGCGAGCCCGTGGACGGCGACGTTCGGCACGTCGGCATGGCCGCCCGCGACCGGCACGCGGGCCCACGCGGCTGTGACCCTGCCCTCGAGGGGAGCGAACCATCCGCCGCCCAGCGGGATCTCGCGGGCCACCGCGGCGCTCGCCGCGAATCCGGCGAGGTAGTACCCCCTGCCGAGCGGGCCGCCGTCCTCGGCCAGCTTCCTCCCGCG
>CAYHRW010000195.1:0-1931 GCA_964359105.1 uncultured bacterium | reverse complement strand
GCGCGGAGGCGCAGGTCGCCGGAGCCTCCCTGCCGGATGATCAGCGGGCTCGGGAGGTTCCATGCGGCGCCGAGGTACGCCGCGGCGCTCCAGCGGACTTCCGCGCGCGCCGAGACCGCAGCCGTCAGCACGAGCACCGCGCCGCACGCGAGCACCCTGCGGTTCACGGCACCACCACGATCGTGCCGGTCATGCCCGTCCTCGTGCGGGCGTCCACGCCGCAGGAGAACGGGTACTCGCCGGGCCGCGTCGGGATGAAGCGCACCCGGCGCGTGCCGTGGAACCAGCTCAGCGGCTTCTTCACCCGGATGTCGGCCTCCGGGGCGTCACAGATGAAATCGCGGGGCGTGAGCCACGCCGCGTTGTGGACGGCGAGCTCGACCGGGATGCGCGCCCTGACGACGATGCGGTCGGGCTCGAAGTGGAACGAGTGCGCGGTGACGAGCACGCGCTGGACGCCGTCGGCGCCGGCGCGCACCGTGACCTCGTGGACGGGGCGATCGAGCCCCGAGCTGCAGCCAGCGAGGGCGAGGGCGGCGATCGGGATGGCGAGGAATCGCATGGGGGGCTCCTCGAGCCGGACGGCGCGCCGTGGCGACCGTGCGGTGCGCACAGCATAGTCCTGCGCGCCCCGCATATGCACGCCCGCGTTTGACGCCCTTCCGAAGCCGCCGCTATCCTCGGCGCGTGCCCGTGGTCCGGATCGAGAACACCCGCCTAGCAGGCCGCCGCCCCAGCGTCACCTGCTGGATCCGCGGCGTCCCGGTGGGTGCGGCGCACCCGGTCGTGGTGCAGTCCATGACCAACACCGACACCGCGGACGCCGCCGCCACCGCGCGCCAGGCGGCCGAGCTGGCCGGGGCCGGCTCCGAGATCGTGCGCGTCACGGTGAACACGCGCGCCGCCGCGGCCGCCGTGCCCGAGATCCGCAGCCGGCTCGCCGACCTGGGTGTGCCGGTGCCGCTGGTGGGCGACTTCCACTACAACGGGCACAAGCTGCTGGCCGAGTTCCCCGCCTGCGCCGCCGCGCTCGACAAGTACCGCATCAACCCCGGCAACGTCGGCTACGGCGAGTTCCACGACGATAACTTCCGCCGCATGATCGAGGTGGCGGTCGCGCACAGGAAGCCGGTGCGGATCGGCGTCAACTGGGGCTCGCTAGACAAGGAGCTCCTCACCCGCCTGATGGACGCGAACGCGCGGCGCCCGCAGCCGCTCGAGGACCACGAGGTGGTGCTGGAGGCCATGCGCGAGAGCGCGCTGAGCTCCGCCGAGCTGGCGGAGCGCTTCGGCCAGCCGCACGAGAGAATCGTGCTCTCGGCCAAGGTGAGCGAGGTGCGCGACCTGGTCGCGATCTACCGCGCGCTCGCCGCGGCCTGCGATTACCCGCTCCACCTCGGGCTCACCGAGGCCGGGCTCGGGGCGAAGGGCATCGTCGCCTCGACCGCCGCGCTCTCGATCCTGCTCGCCGAGGGGATCGGCGACACCATCCGCGCGAGCCTCACCCCCACGCCGGGCGGGGACCGCGCCGAGGAGGTGCGGATCTGCCGGCAGGTGCTCCAGTCGCTCGGGATCCGCCGCTTCGCGCCGCAGGTCACCGCGTGCCCGGGCTGCGGGCGCACCACCAGCACGACCTTCCAGGAGCTGGCGGCCGACGTCACGGCCCACATCCAGCAGCGCCTCGCCCACTGGCGCGAGCGCTGCCCCGGCGTCGAGAACCTGCGCGTCGCGGTGATGGGCTGCGTGGTGAACGGTCCCGGCGAGAGCAAGCACGCCGACATCGGCATCTCGCTCCCCGGCACCGGCGAGGAGCCGCGCGCCCCGGTCTACGTGGACGGGAAGCTCGCGGTGACGCTCAAGGGCGAGGCGATCGCCGCGGAGTTCGCGAAGCTGCTCGACGCCTACGTCGAGCAGCGCTTCGGCGCGGCGGC
>CAYHRW010000194.1:0-5464 GCA_964359105.1 uncultured bacterium | reverse complement strand
CTGGCGCATGCCGCCCGACATCTGGTGCGGGTACTCGTCCACGCGCTGCTCGGGCGACGGGATGCCGACGCGCCCCAGCATCTCGACGGCGCGGCGGCGCGCCTCGCGGCGGTCCACGCGATCGTGGAGCACGATGGCCTCCATGATCTGCTCGCCGCAGCTGAACACCGGGTTCAGCGAGGTCATCGGCTCCTGGAAGACCATCGAGATCTCCTTGCCGCGCACGCGCCGTATCCCGGCGGGCGGGAGCTTCAGCAGGTCGCGACCCTTGAAGATCACCTCCCCGCCCACGATGCGACCCGGCGGCTCGGGCACCAGCCGCAGGATGGAGAGCGAGGTCACGCTCTTGCCGCTCCCGGACTCGCCCACCAGGGCCAGGGTCTCGCCCGCGCGCACGCTGAAGGACACGCCGTCCACCGCGCGCACCACGCCGTCGTCGGTGAAGAAGTGCGTCCTGAGGTCGCGCACCTCGAGCAGCGGCTCGCTCATCCCGCCCTCCCTCCCTGGACCCGGCGGGGATCGAGCGCGTCGCGCAACCCGTCCCCGAGGAAGTTGAACGCCATCACGGTGAGGAAGATGGCCGTGGCCGGAGCGTACAGCAGCCACGGGAAGGACGTGAGCGCGCGCAGGCTCCTTGCCTGCGCCAGCATGTTCCCCCACGAGGCGCTCGGCTCCTGCACGCCCATGCCCAGGAACGACAGGAACACCTCGCCCAGGATGTAGCCCGGGATCGCGATGGTGGCGGCGACGATCACGAACGACAGGGTGTTGGGCAGGATGTGGCGCGCGATGATGCGCAGCCGCCCCATGCCCAGGGCCTCGGCCGCCGCCACGAAGTCCTGCTGGCGGATCGAGAGCACCATGCCGCGGATGATGCGCGCGAGGGCGGCCCAGCCGATCAGGGCCAGGATGGCGACGATCGCCAGGTAGACCTGCTGGCTCGGCAGGTCGGACGGGAACGCCGCGCGCAGCGCGATGATCAGGTAGAGCCCGGGGATGCTCAGCAGCAGCTCGGTGACGCGCATGATGAGGGTGTCCACCCAGCCGCCGAAGTAGCCCGAGATGCCCCCCAGCAGCAGCCCGAGCGTGAACGAGATCGCGATCCCCACCAGTCCCACGGTGAGCGAGACCTGCGCGCCGAACAGCAGCCGCGAGAGCTCGTCGCGGCCGAAGGCGTCGGCGCCCATCAGGTACACGCGCTCGGGCGGAGCGACGCCGTACAGGTGGCGGTCACTGCGAAGCACGCCGAGCAGGCGGTAGGGCGCGCCGCGCACGAGGAAGCGCAGCGGCACGATCCGGCTGCGCTCCACGCGGTACTCGAGGCTCGCCTCGCCCGGCACGGTGGCGTATACGAACGGCCTGAGGTGGAAGCGCCCCGTGCCGTCGCGCCAGTGGAGCGGCTGCGGCGGATGGAAGAAGCGCATGCGGTCCATCTCGTCCTGGGGGTAGGGCGCCACGAAGGGCGCGAGCAGCGCGGCCGCGTAGAAGGCCGCCAGCAGCACCGCGCCCGCCACCGCGGGCCGGCTGCGGCGGAACGCGCGCCAGAAGAGCCGCGCCGGGGACTGCGGCGGGAGCGCCGCGCCGGCCTCCTCGAGCGGCGCCGGCAGCGCCCCCGACGGGGTGCGCTCAGTCACGGGAGATCCGCGGGTCGGCGACCGCGAGCAGCAGGTCGGCCGCGAGGTTGCCGAGCACGAGCACCACCGAAGCCATCAGCACCGAGCCCATCACCAGGTACTGGTCCTGGGCCTGGATGGCCTCGTAGGTGATGCGCCCCAGTCCCGGCCACGAGAAGATGATCTCGGCCACCAGCGAGCCCGACACCAGCGAGCCCAGGGTGTAGCCGAACAGGGTGATGAGCGGGTTGATGGCGTTGCGCAGCGCGTGCTTGAACACCACCGTGCGCTCGTCGAGCCCCTTGGCGCGCGCGGCGGTGATGTAGTCGAGCTGCAGCACGTCGAGCAGGTTGCCGCGCATCTGACGCATGCGCCCGGCGAGCGGCGTGAGCCCCGCGACCAGCGCGGGCAGGGCGAGGTGGCGCAGCAGGTCGAGCGCCCTGGCTCCCGCATCCAGCTCGGACCACGCGAGCGAGCGCATCCCGCCCACCGGGAACCACCCGGTGCGCGCCGCGAGCATGAGCAGCAGGAGCCCCGAGAGCACCTCGGGCACCGAGAGCCACACGAACGCCAGCACCGAGAGGCCGCGGTCCACCGCGCTGTTGTGCCGCATCCCGGCCCACACTCCGAGCGGGATGGCGAGTCCCCAGGTCACCACCGCCGCGGCGGCGGCGAGCAGCAGGGTGTTGAGCAGCCCCTCGCGCAGCACGGTGAACACCGGCTGGTGGCGCGAGAAGGACTCGCCGAAATCCAGGTGGAGGAACAGGTTCTTGAGGTAGAGCGCGTACTGCACGTACCACGGGCGGTCGAGGCCGAAGCGGTGGCGCATGGCCTCGAGCGTCTGGGTGGAGACCTGCGGGTTCTCCGCCACGGTGTTCAGGAAGTCCCCCGGCGCCAGCTGCAGCAGCAGGAAGCTCAGCGCCGAGATGCCGACCAGGAGCGGGAGGACCTGCAGCAGGCGCCGGAGGACGTAGGTGCGCATCGGCGCGGATTCAGGTCTTGCGGGCGCCCGGTTTCACGAAGATGCGATCGCTGTTCCAGAGCAGCCGGTGCGGGATGACGCTCGGCTGGATGTTGCCGAACCCGTTCCGCACCGGGAGCTTCACGCGGATGGTGGGCAGCATGATGGACCAGCACTGCTCGCCCAGGATGCGCTCGATCTCCGCGAACGCCGCGCGGCGTCTCTCCATGTCGGTGGTCGAGACGAGCTGATCGAACAGCGAGTCCACGCGCGCCTCTTCGGGGGTCCCGGGCGCCGGCTGCCGCATGTGCCAGTAGTGCGTGGCGCCGCTGGAGCGGAAGAAATTCGGACCCATGCCCGGGTCCGGGGGGATCGCCGCTCCCAGCCCCCCGAGGACGGCATCGTACTGGAAGTCCTCGCGGATGTTGCTGATGAGGGTGTTGAAGTCCACGCCGGCGGGGATGCAGCGGATCCCGATCCTGGCGAGGTCGTCCTTGATGAAGTTCGCGACCGCGATGCGGATCACGTTGTCGCTGTTGGTCTTGAGCGTGAAGCTCACGGCGTGCCCGCCGGCGTCCTCGAGCACGCCGTCGCCATCGCGGTCGCGGAAGCCGAGCTCCGCGAGCAGCCGCTTCGCGCGTGCGGGATCGTGGTCGTAGGGCGAGACGTAGCCGGTGTAGAACTGCTTGTAGCCCGGCGTCATGATGGACCAGTTGTTCACCGCTTCGCCGAAGAACACGCTGCGGATGATGGCGTCGCGGTCCACCGCCATCGAGACCGCGCGGCGGAAGTCCGGGTTCGAGAACCACGCGTACTTGACCGGGCCCACCACCGGGCTCCCCGCCTTCTTCCCGCGCTTGGTCTCCCGCACCGTGTTGAGGTTGAACCAGAAGAAGTTGCTGGTGAGCCCGGGGCCGAGGTCGTAGAGCGTGTAGTCGCCCTTCTGCTGGTTCTCGGCGTAACGCTTGTAGTCCTCGGGCTTCACGTTGTCGAGCCCGTCCACGTCGCCGGACTCGAACTTGAGCACCGCGGTGTTCTGGTCCGGCACCACCACCCACACCAGCTCGTCCAGGTAGGGCAGCCGCCGGCCCTTCGAATCCACGCCGAACCAGAACGGGTTGCGCACGAGGACGGTCTTCTCCTTGGCCACGAACTGCCCGACCCGCCACGGCCCGCTGGTCACGATGCTGTCGGGCGGCGTGCTCACGCTGTAAGCCGAGGCGAAGCGGCCCTCGCGGTACGCGGGCTCGAGCACGTGCCGCGGCATGACGCGCAGCGAGCCCAGGGCCGGGATCACGAGCGCGTAGGGCTTCGGGATCCTGGTCACCACGGTGTAGGAGTCGGGCGCCGAGACCTCGATCCTCTTCCCGTCGATGGTGAGAAGGTCCTGCACCGAGGGATGAAGCGTCGAGTCGTAGGCCACCTCGAACGAGAACAGCACGTCCGCGGAAGTGATGGGGCGGCCGTCCGAGAACGCCGCGCCGCGCCTGAGGTGCCAGGTCCAGGTGAGCCCGTCCGGGCTCACCTCCCAGCGCTTCGCCAGCATCGGCGTGATGCTCTGGGTGGCGTTGTCGAACTCGGTCAGGCTCGTGAACATGCGGTCGTCCACGTCGGTGGACGAGGTCTCGTTCGCGAGCATCACGTTGAAGGTCTTGGGATCGGTGGTCTGCCCCAGCACGAAGCGGCCGCCGTAGCGGCCTGCTTCAGGCATCGCGAACGTCATGGTGTCGGGGGGCAGGGGGTGGGTGTCGCGGAAGGCTCCCGCGGGGCCGGACCGGCCGCCGCAGCCCGCCGCGGCGAGGCCCAGGCCCAGCGCGGCACAGGTCAGGTACACGGCCCTTCGATTCATGTGTCTCCCCCGTTCATGGGTGGCGCCCGGAGTCCGGGACGGTGCGGCGAGTATAGGAACCGCTTTCTCGCAGGGTCAACCCTCGCGCCGGGGCCGCGGCGTGTCAGCGACCGCCGCGCTGTCCGATGCCGCGACCGCGTCCCCGAGCAGGACGAGCCCCGCTGGGCCCGCGAGCCGCCGCGTCCCGGGCGGGAGCTCGGCGGCCAGCGCGTCGGCCCAGCGCTCGAGCGGGGTGGCGGCACCGAGCCACGCGCCGGCGTGCGCCGAGGCCAGCCGCAGCTCCTCGCGCACCCCGGCGCGCGCGCCGTCGGCGAGCGCCAGGTAGTCGGCGATCCTGAGGTGCCCCTCGCCCAGCAGCACGCTCCCCTGCTGGAGCAGCGCGCGGCCGGTGCGGCATTGCGCGCTCCCCACCAGCTTGCGGCCGGCCAGCACGATCTCGTGTCGGGCGGTCGAGGCGAAGCAGGGCGCCGCCGCCCCGGCGCGCATGCGCGGGGCGAGGCTGCCGCGGGCGCCGCCGGCGCGGGCCAGCCCGACGGGCACGCCCAGCCGCAGCAGCGACGCCACCAGCAGGCACGAGGCCCGGTCGTAGGCCTCGGCCAGGCTGCCGCCCCACGCCGCGTGGTCGAGCGGCGCGGCGAGCGCGCAGGTCCATTCCTCGGCGTGGAAGATGGCGCGGCCGCCGGTGGGACGCACCGCCCACGGCACGCCGTCGCGGCGGCAGCGCTCGAGATTGAGCTCGCGGGCCGGCCGCTGGGCGTGGCCCAGCGTGATGCCGTGCGGCGCGAAGCGGAACAGGCGGAGCACCGGCTCGCCGGCGGTGGCGCCCGTGCCCACTGCGGCCAGCAGCGCCGCGTCCCGCCGCATGTTCTCGCCCGGGTCGTGCGCCCCGTCACACCAGAGGATCAACGGCTTCTCCCGCGCGCGGGGCACCGGGTCAGCGGATGCCGAGCCAGTCCCCGATCAGGAACTGGAAGCGCCCGATCAGCAGCGAGACGCGCGACATCACGGTGTAGCCGTAGCCGGCGCCGAAGGAGACCATGA
>CAYHRW010000193.1:3207-5474 GCA_964359105.1 uncultured bacterium | reverse complement strand
GTCGTGCGGGCCGCCCTCCCACTCGCGCCCGCGTGGCGGCTTGAAGCGCGGCTCGCCCGGCGCGGGCGGCTCCGGCGGCGCGCCGGGCTCGAAGTCCGGTTCCTCGGGACGCGCCGCGAGCTTCGCGGCGAGCGTCCTCTTCACGTCGCCGCGCACGATGCCGATGGCGATCTCCTGGCCGACCTTCGCCGCGCGCACGATGTCCACCAGCGCCTGCGGCGCGTCCACCGCGCGCGAGTTGACGCTCACGATCACGTCGCCCTTGCGCAGCCCGGCTTCGTCCGCCGGGCTGTCCTTGAGGACGCGGCTCACCAGCACGCCGCTCGCGCCCTTGTACTCGATGCCCTCGCGCAGCTCGGACGTGAGTTCCTGCGTGACCACCCCGAGCCACGCGGTCGGCGCGGCCTCCTCGCGGGCGGGCGCGGCCGTGGCGAGGCCCGTGGCCAGCAGCACCGCCGCGCTCGCCGGCCCCCACCACCTCGCTCCTGCGTTTCTTCGCATTGGATTCCTCCTGTGCTAGCGTCCGTGCGGGCTTCGCCAGGGCGACGGCGTTCGCCCCATTCAACGCCATCGCCTCCACCCCGGTTCCAGGAACTTGCCCACCGCGACGCGGCGCTCCACGAACGCCCCATGAAGGTCAACGAGCTGTTAACTCTCGACGTCGTGGACCTCGCGCTGGGCGGCAAGGCGCTCGCCCGGCACGAGGGCCGTGCGGTGTTCCTCGACCGCGGGCTCCCCGGCGACACGGTGCGCGCGCGTGTGAGCCGCGTGAAGCGCGGCTGGGCCGAGGCGCGGCTGCTCGGCGTCGAATCCCCTTCGCCGGCGCGGATCGAGGCGCCGTGCCCGCACTTCCGCGCGCAGCAGTGCGGCGGCTGCAGCTTCCAGGACCTGCGCTACGAGGAACAGCTCGCCACGAAGCAGCGCCAGGTGCGCGACACGCTCGTGCACCTGGGCGGGATCGCCGCGCCCGAGGTGCTCCCGATCCGTCCCGCGCCCGAGCAGACCGGCTACCGCAACAAGATGGAGTTCAGCTTCCACCCCGGCGCGGACGGCCCCATCGTGCTCGGCCTGCACGAGCGCGGCACCTTCGACCGCGTGTTCGAGATCGAGACCTGCCTGCTGCCGAGCGCGCTCACGCTCGAGATCGTGCGCGTGACCCGCGAGTTCGCGCGCGCGCACGGCTGGCGCGCCTACGACGCGCGCGCCCACACCGGCGTGGCGCGCTATCTGACCGTGCGCCACCTGTCGCACGTCGCGCAGTGCGCCGTGCACCTGGTCGCGGCGTCGGACGAGCTCGCCGGGCTCGAGCAATGGGCGCGTGCGATCGCCGCGCTCTCCAGCGAGGTGCGCACCGTCACGCTGCTCCTCAACCGCTCGCGCGCCAACGTCGCGTTCGGCGAGGAGGAGCGCGTGCTCGCGGGCGACGGCGTCATCGTCGAGCGGCTGCTCGGTCTCGAGTTCGAAGCCACCGCGAACGCGTTCCTCCAGACCAACAGCCGGCAGGCCGAGGCCCTCTATGCCGCCGCGCTCGAGGCGGCCGCGCTCGAAGGCCGCGACACGGTGCTCGACCTCTACTGCGGCACTGGCACGCTCACGCTGCTGCTCGCGCGCCGCGCCGGGCTCGCGGTGGGCGTCGAGTCGGTGCCCGACGCGGTGGCGCGCGCCCGCCGCAACGCCACGCGCAACGGCATCGGCAACGTGCGGTTCGTCGAGGGCGAGTCGCGCCCGGTGTTGCGCGAGTGGGCGCGCGGCGAGCGCGCGGCGCCGTGGCCCGCCGCGGCGCCGCCGCCGCGCGTGGTGGTGGTGGACCCGCCGCGTGCCGGGCTCCACCCGCGCGTGGTCGCGCGCGTCTCGGAGCTCCAGCCCGAGCGTGTGGTCTACGTCTCGTGCAATCCGGCGACGCTGGCGCGCGACGTGAAGGACTTCGCCATCGCCGGCTGGCGGCTCGCCGAGGTCGCGCCCTTCGACATGTTCCCGCACACTCCGCACATCGAGTGCGTGGCGCGGCTGGTGCGGGTGCCCGGCGGCGCGCCTCCGCCGGCATGAGGGCGACCCACACCTGTCCCCCGCCTGACATGAGGGCGCGCCGCCCTGTGCTACCCTTCGGCGCCATGAGACGACCCTGCTGGCTCCTCCTCGCGCTCGCGGCCGCGATCTTCGCGCCGGCTCGCGCGCCCCGCGCCGAAGTGACCGACAAGGACGCCGGCCACTTCGAGGTCTGGTCGCACGGCCAGAAGGTGCGCCGCGAGGAGTTCTCGATCGTCGCC
>CAYHRW010000193.1:0-3107 GCA_964359105.1 uncultured bacterium | reverse complement strand
CCGGCTCGTGCTCCCGCCGGGGCGCCTGTTCGTCCTCGACCCGCCGCTCTTCACGCACTTCGACCTCGTCTGCCGCGCGCTGCGCGGGAAGGCGTTCGACCGCCGGCCGGTGACGCTGTTCGCGCTCGGGGTGCGGGACACGGTGCTCGAAGCGACGGTCACCGACCTCGGCAGCGAGACCATCCGCTGGGGCGCGCGCCCGGTGGTGGCGCGCAAGCTCGGCATCTCCGACGCGCAGACGCGCTTCGTCACGTGGTGCGGCCCGGACGGCCGCATGCTGAAGCTCGAGCAGCCCGAGTCGGAGCTGTCCGTCCGGCGCGTGGCGCCACCGGTCAAGCGCCGCGCGGCGCGCCCATCGAAGTAGCCGCCCTCCGGCCCGCCCTTTCCGGCTCCGCGCGCCGCGCCGCGAAGCCGCTTGCATTTTCCGGGATGGCTGGCATCCTGCCAGCGCAAACGCTCCCATGTGCATCCAATGCCCCGCGAGCGCGGCGCCGAGGTCCGGGCCGCCGGCAGCGCGCGCGACCCGAAGCAGGGAACGCTCCGGTGGGCTCGCGGGGGACGTCCGATCCGGCCACGGGCCGGGTTCGAAAACAAGGAGGCTTGCCCATGCGTCATCGAATCTGGATGTGGAGTGCCGTGCTGATCCTCGCCGCGGCGCTGGCAGGTTGCGGCGCCACGAAGAATGAATCCTCCACGGAGACCACCAGCGACAGCCTGGTGGCCGCGAACCCGGCGGAGACGAGCCAGGGCGACATCACGCCGCAGGAGCAGCTGCCCCCGCCGCCTGCCGCCGAGCCCGCGAGCGAGCCGGCTCCAAGGCCCCGGAGGCAGCGCGAGCCTGCGCCGGCGCCGCAGCCGGTGGCGGAGCCCCAGGCCCCCAGCATCACGGTGCCGTCGGGGACCGCCGTCAAGGTCACGCTCAGCGGCGCGATCTCGTCGGAGACCGCGCAGGTCGGCGACGGCTGGACCGGCGTGGTGAAGGACGCGGTGGTGATCGACGGCCGCACCGTCGTCCCCGCCGGCAGCACTGTGTCCGGCACCGTGACGGCGGCGAATGCCGCCGAGAAGGGCGACCGCTCGATGCTCGGCCTCGGCATGGCGACGATCGTGGTCGAGGGCCACAGCTACAGCGCCCATGGCGCCACCCAGGAGATCGTCGCGGGCTCGACGCGCGCCCGCAACCTCGGCGCGATCGCCGGCGGCGCGGCGGCCGGCGCGCTGGTCGGGCGCGCGGTGGGCGGCAGCGGCAAGGGCGCGCTGATCGGCGGCCTGCTCGGTGGTGCCGCCGCGGGCGGCGCGGTGGCGAAGTCGAAGGGCTACCAGGTCGAGCTCAAGGAGGGCACCGAGCTCGCCTTCACCACCAGCGAGGCGGTGGCGGTGCGCGAGCACCCCTAGTGTCCGAACCGTCTGCCGGCAGCTTCGCGGGGCGGGCCTTCCCGGCCCGCCCCGGGTGTTTCGCGGTCGCGGCCCCAGCCGCGGCGGGCTGTCCCGGGCCGGGCCGCGCGTGCATGGGGGTTGCCCCGCCGGGTACACCCGGCAGGACCGGGGCGTCTTTCGCCCGTTGCGGCTCAAGGAGTTGGGCTCGTGCCCCGCGTGGCATGCAGGGTGCAGGACACTGGCATTGAGACCCCTGCCTCACGCCTTGCTCTGGGAACCAGCCACGGCCACCGCCGGGCACTTGGAGGACAACATGAGAGCACGACTTTCGATCACCGCCACGCTGCTCCTGATGGCCGCACTGCTGTCCGGCTGCGGCAAGACGAACCAGGTCAGCTCCCCGGTCTCCGGGACCGACGGCTCGATGGACCAGGCCGCCGTCGCCGGTGCGATCGCGAGCTCGCCGCAGGTCGTCGAGGACGGCGAGTTCGAGAGCACCGAGATGGGCGCCATCAACGAGGGCCAGCCCGGTGCGACGGCCGCCATCAACCCGCTGTACTACTGGCGGGTGATCCGCCACGTGGACCGGCGCTTCGAGTTCGCGTTCGCCGACACCGACTCGACCGGCCGCCCCACGACCGCGATCGTCACCATCCACAAACTCCTGAGCGGCTCGTTCAACATCCTCACCGGGCAGCCGGGCACCGACGGCACGCCGATCGACTCGTCGGTCTCCGTGGTCCGCAAGCCCCTGTATGACCACTGGGTGCGGCGCGTGCTGCTCAAGCGCATCATGAACCCCGCCACCGCGCGCGATGCGTGGCGCGTGGTCGCGACCTCCGGCGTGAAGGTGACGTCGCGGAACGCCCAGACCCGCATCGAGAGCCTGCGCGTGCAGACGGCTGACCTCGACACCACGATCACCGACCCGCTGCGCTTCATCTTCCTGCGCAACATCCTCAAGGTCGACCCCGAGGCCGAGGTCACCCTCACCGTCACGACGCTGCGCAACGACGACGTCGTGGTGCTCCAGCTGCGCAACCACCGCCGCTTCCGCTTCCACAACAACGGGGACAACACCTACACCGGCGTGTGGCGAGCCCCGATGCTGGCCGGACTGCGGCACTTCGGCGTGAACGCGCTGTCGAACGGCACGCTGTTCGACGACGAGGCGCCGTACGATTCGCAGGCGTGGCTGCTGCCCTACCTGGTGCGGCCGAACGAGATCGCCGACACGCTGCCCTGATCGCGAGCCAGGACAGCGGACGGGCGGGTCACCGCGAGGTGGCCCGCCCGTTTCACGTCTCCGGCGCGCGCGCCCGGCGCGCGCCGCAGCCTAGTGCGGCTCGCCCGGCGGCGGCTCGTCGCCCTCCGGGCGCCGGCGGCTGAACAGCTCCGCCCACTCCTCGAGTTCCTTCTTCGAGAGCGCGACCGGCTTCTCGGGATCCTCGGCCTGGCGGGGACCCAGCGTGCTCGCCATGAACAGGTCGGAGAGCGAGATGTCGGCGCCCATGGCGCGGGCGTGGCGCGCGACCTCCAGGTCCGATGTCACGACGGTCAGCCGCTCGACCCGTTCGATCTTCTCCTCCACCAGCTCGCGGATCAGGTCGTCGGCCTTGCGGGGCGGCCGCGAGTAGCGCACCTCGACGCGGTCCGACCCGCTGTCGCGGGTGCCCCGCGCGTCGCGCCCGGTGTCTTCGTCGCCGTCGAACACCACCAGGAACTTCGCG
>CAYHRW010000192.1:0-5494 GCA_964359105.1 uncultured bacterium | reverse complement strand
GGCTCATCAGGTAGTACATCTGCTCCGGGTCCACGCTGCCGATGGTGGCGCCGTGGGTGCAGCGCACGTCGTTCGCGAGGATCTCGAGGCCCGGGATGCTGTCGGCCCGCGCGGTCTCCGAGAGCAGCAGGTTGCGGTTCGCCTGGTAGGCGTCGGTGCGCTGCGCGCCCTCGGCCACCTGGATCAGGCCCTGGTAGACGCTGCGCGCACGGTCCTTGAGCGCGCACTTGATGAGCAGGTCGCTGGTGGTGTGGTCCACGCGGTGGCGCTGCAGCGTGTGCAGGTCGAAGTGCTGGCGCCGGTCGCCGAACATGAAGCCGTGCACGTAGACCTGCGCGCCGGGGCCGGCCAGGTCGAAGTACGAGTTGGTCTTGGTCATGCGGCTGCCGAGCACGGTCTGGATCCACTGCAGCTCGGCCCCGCGCGCGACCTGCGCGCGCTGGTTCGAGTAGTGGTAGACGTTGCGGCCCCAGTCTTGGAGGTGGGCGTAGACCAGCTTCGCGTCCTCGCCGACGAACACCTCGGTGCCACCGTCGTGGAACGACGCGCCCTCGGCGGTCGCCGAGGTCAGCTCCTCGACCACCGTGGCGCGAGCGCCGCGGCCGAGCACGATGACCGTGCCGGGCGCGGTCGCGAGGCCCGGGCCGTCCAGCCACTGCAGGAGCCGGATCGGCAGCTCGGCCTCGACGCCGTCCGGCACCCACACGAACGCGCCGCCCGCGCGCGCCGCGTGGTGGAGCGCGGCGAACCGGTCGTGACCGGCCTCGATGAGCGCGCCGAGCCGGCCCTCGAGCTTGCCGGCGTGCTCGCGCAGCGCGCGCTCCATCGAGCAGAGGATCACGCCCTGCCGCTCGAGCGCGGGGTGGGTCTGCTCGAGCACCACCTCGCTGTTCCGCTGCACCACCAGACCGAGGTGGCCCGCCTCGCCCGCCAGCCGCTCGAGCACCGCGGCGGGGAGGTCATCCACGTTGCGCGCCTTCGTGCCGGAGGCGAACGGCGCCATCTCCGCGAGGCTCAGCGAGCCGAAATCGGTGCGCCGCCACAACTCCAGGCTGCGGTCGGGGAAGGGCAGCCGCGCGGCGATCTCGGCGGCGCGGCGGCGCTGCTCGAGCGCCCACCCGGGTTCGCCGCCCTGCCGCGCGCGCGCCGCGGCCAGCGCCGCCCACTCGGCGACGGCGCCCTGCGACCGGGTCTCCAGGCTCGAGGACGTCATCCGACCGAGCCTTCCATCTGGAGCTGGATCAGGCGGTTCATCTCGACCGCGTACTCCATCGGCAGCTCCTTGACGATGGGCTCGATGAAGCCGGAGACGATCATCGCCGCCGCCTCGTCCTTGTTGATCCCGCGCGACTGGAGGTAGAAGAGCTGCTCATCGCCGATCTTCGAGACCGTCGCCTCGTGCCCGATCGAGACCTTGTCCTCCTCGATCTCCATGTACGGGTAGGTGTCCGAGCGCGAGGCCTCGTCGAGCAGCAGCGCATCGCAGTTCACCGTGCTCTTGCAGTCCACCGCACCCCTGACGACCTTGACGAGCCCGCGGTAGCCGGCGCGGCCGCCGTCCTTGCTGATGGACTTCGAGACGATCTTGCTCGAGGTGTGCGGCGCGCAGTGGACCACCTTGCCGCCCGCGTCCTGGTGCTGCCCGTGGCCAGCGAACGCGATCGAGAGGATCTCGCCGTGCGCGCCGGGCTCCATCATGTAGACGCTCGGGTATTTTTGGGTGATCTTGGAGCCCAGATTCCCGTCGACCCACTCCATCGTCGCGTCGCGGTAGGCCACGGCGCGCTTGGTCACCAGGTTGTAGACGTTGTTCGACCAGTTCTGGATGGTGGTGTAGCGGCAGCGCCCGCCCGCCTTGACGATGATCTCGACCACCGCCGAGTGCAGCGAGTCGCTCGAGTAGGTCGGCGCGGTGCAGTTGTGCACGGCGAAGCCGCGCGCCAGGTAGGCGTTCGGCTCGCTGTCCAGCTCGATGTTGAACACCGGCCCATCGTAGCTGGTCCGCTCGAGACGCTTGATCGGCACCAGGAAGCAGTCGCCGGCGCGCCGCACCTCGCTCTGCTGCTTGTCGGGCGAGAAGTAGAGGATGTACTGGTCGCGACGCGTGATCTCGCGGCCCAGGATCGTGTCCTTCCCGCCCCTGCGCACGTTGATCGTCGCGAAGTGCCCCTGCCGCGCGATCAGCTCCTGGAGCTGCCAGGCGAGCGCCTGCGAAACCGTCGCCGCGCGCACCATCGTGTGCTTGCGCTTGCGGTAGACGCTCCCGTCGCCCTTGAGGTAGGTCTCGAGCAGCTCCGCCTGGAGCTCGGGCGCGAGCTCCATCACGGCCTTGCTCAGGCGCTTCTCCGCGGCGTGCCGGCCGCAGTGCTCGACGCAGAGATCCAGCAGCTCCCGGGAATAGACCCGGACCTCCGTGCCGTGGCGGCTCGCGTCGTGGATCTCCATCGCGTTCTTGTCGGCGACCTTCCGGATCAGCTCCTTGATCTCGTCGATCGTCTCACGCTCGCGCTCGCCGAGGCTGAAGGCGACCACGGGCACCCTGAGCTTGTTGTGCACGTAGGCCGAGCCTTCCGCGAGGTAGTAGCCGAGCAACCGTACGACCTCGCGCGTGAGCGCCGGATCGGGCCGCGTGATCCTGCTGATCGGGAACACCATGAAGTCGCCGCGCTCGAGCTCGCCGGCCGGCACGAACTCCGGCTTCGCCGCGCGCAGGCGGTCGCTGTCCACCTCGGGCAGCCGGGCCTCCCGCGCCCGGCGCCTCACCAGCACGTCGCGACGGCGCACGGCGAGCACCGGGTGCTCCGGCGTCACCTGGAACGCGTTGGCCGCGGAGAGGGGCACGAGCCGGACCAGGTCGCCCCGGTATGGGCGGGCGCGCGTGCTCGCCACCTGCGATTCGCGCCCGTCGGAGTCCATCACCACGTCGCCGGGAGAGACGCTCTCGATGCTGGCCCAGCGGTCGCCCAGGCTGACCTGCTCGCCGGGCGGAAGGCATCCCTCGACGTAATGCACGTACGCGCCCTCGTCCACGATGATGAGGGTGCGCTCGAACTGGCCCATGTCCTTGGTGTTGATGCGGAAGTAGGCCTGCAGCGGCACGTCCACGTGCACGCCCTTCGGCACGTAGATGAACGAGCCGCCCGACCACACCGCCGAGTTGAGCGCGGCGAACTTGTTGTCGGTCGAAGGGATCACGGTGCCGAAGAACTGCTTGAACAACTCCTCGTGCTCCTTGAGACCGTGGTCGCACGACAGGAAGATCACACCTTGCTTCTCGAGGTTCTCCTTAATCTTGTGGTACACGACCTCGGAGTCGTATTGCGCGCCCACGCCGGAGAGGAACTTCTGCTCGGCCTCGGGGATGCCGAGCTTGTCGAAGGTGCGCTTCATGTCCGCGGGCACGTCGTCCCAGGATTTCGCTTCTTCCGAGGTCGGCTTGACGTAGTAGTAGATGTTCTGGAAGTCGATCTGCGAGAGGTCGGGACCCCAGGTCGGCATCGGCTTCTTCCCGTAGATCTCGAACGCGTTCAGCCGGTAATCCCGCATCCACGGCGGCTCGCCCTTCATCTCCGAGATCTGCGCGACGATCTCGCGGTCGAGGCCCTTGCGGGACTTGAAGACGAACCCGTCCGGGTCGTGGAACCCGTACTTCTCGGTGTAGCCCTCGCGGATGTCGAGGGTCGGATTCGGTGTCGCGCTCACAGGGCCTCCGCTTCGCGGACGTCCCGCACCCAGTCGTAACCGCGGGTCTCGAGCTCGAGCGCCAGCTCGGGGCCGCCCGAGACCGAGATCCGGCCGTCCACCATGACGTGGACGAAGTGGGGCTTGATGTAGTTGAGGATGCGCTGGTAGTGCGTGATGACCAGCACGCCCAGCTCCGGCCCGGCCAGCGCGTTCACCCCGTCAGAGACGATGCGCAGCGCGTCGATGTCGAGCCCCGAGTCGGTCTCGTCCATGATCGCGATCTCGGGCTTGAGGATCGCCATCTGGAGGATCTCCGCGCGCTTCTTCTCGCCGCCCGAGAACCCGTCATTGAGGTAGCGGGTGGCGAACGATTCGTCCATCCGGAGCAGCGCCATCTTCTCGCGCAGCATCGCGCGGAACTCCTTCGGCGGGATGCCCTTCTTCTGCGGCATCGCGCCGGTGCCGTTCGCGTCGGGCGGCGCCAGGCGCGCGTTCAGGGCGGAGCGCAGGAAGTTGGCGACCGTCACGCCCGGGATCGCCACCGGGTACTGGAACGCCATGAACAGGCCGGCGCGCGAGCGCTCGTCGGCCTCCAGCTCGAGGATGCTCCGGCCCTTGAACAGGATCTCGCCCGACGTCACCTGGTAGCGCGGGTGGCCCATGAGCGCGTTCGCGAACGTGCTCTTGCCCGAGCCGTTCGGGCCCATCAGGGCGTGGAACTCACCCTTCTTCACCTCGAGGTTCAGGCCCTTGAGGATCTCCTTGCCCTCCACCGCGACGCGGAGGTCCTTGACGACGAGTTCGGGCGTCTGGCTCATGTCGGGCTGTTCTCTCTTCCATCACGCGGCCGAGCCGCGGGGTTCGCGGCCGCCGGCGTTGCCGCGGCCGGGTGGGACGTCAGGCCGAGAAACTCTCGCCGCAGGAGCAGTTGTGGCGCACGTTCGGGTTGTTGAACTTGAACCCCGATCCCATCAGTCCGCTGACGAAGTCGATCTCCGTGCCTTCGAGCAGCGTCATGCTCTTGGGGTCCACGACCAGCCGGACGTCGTGGCTCAGGTACGCCCCGTCGCCCGGGCCTTCCTGCTCGCAGAACTCCATGAAGTACGAATTGCCCGAGCAGCCACCCCCGCGCACGCCGATGCGCAGGGCGATGTCGGGAGTGCCGCGCTGGGCCAGCAGCTCCCTGACCTTCTCGGCCGCGACGGCTGTCAGCGAGATTCCTGAGGCGTTCTTCGTGTTCAGATTGACGATCGGGAGATCCATGGCAGGCACTCGGTGTCCTCGTTGTTGTTGGTCTCGACGCCCGCTCGGGGCGTCATTCGACAACCCCCCCCCGCCCGCCCCCCCCCCGCGCCGCCCGGCGCGCCGGCCTCGGTGAGGACTTGATCCCGGCCAGCAGCGCCGGCTCCTGCTCCATGCCGTGGTCCTGGGTGCAGGCCACGCAGCCCTTGGCCGGCGACTGCGGCGTGGCGCAGCCACGGCACGTCTCCAGGTAGGCCAGCCCCTCCTGCAGCTCGACCTCGAGTTGCTGGTGGCGGCGGACCGCCCCGCGGGTCTCTTCCAGCTTGCGCTTGAACAGGCTGCGGAGCTGGTCCATCGCCTCCGGGCCGAGCCCGGCGCCCCACCACGCCTTGAGCACCTCGCGCATCTCCTGCAGCGAGAAGCCCAGGCCGTGGAGCAGGTCGATCCAGCGCACGCGCTCGACCGCGCTCGGCTCGTAGAGGCGGAAGCCGCCGCTCGACCGGGACGCGGGCTTGAGCAGCCCCATCTCCTCGTAGAGGTGGATCGCCCGGACGGTCTTGCCCGTCGC
>CAYHRW010000191.1:0-5629 GCA_964359105.1 uncultured bacterium | reverse complement strand
TAGGCGGGCCGGAGCTGCTTGGCCAGGTTACGCACGCCGATGAGCTCGAATGCGCCTTCGATCTCGCGCCAGCTCTGCAGTGGTCTTCTGTGAAGCGCATCCTGAATGAGAGCACGGATCTTGTTTGCCGGCCTGATCTGCCGATGAGGCGCTCTTCCGCGTTGGCCAGCAGCGGTCTTGGCTGCCTGGGCTATCGCGCTCGCCAGTTTGAGCGCCGCCACCGCGGAAACCACGAGTTCTTCCTGCCGCTGAGACAGGCTCTTCCTCTTCAGCGCTGGAATGATCCTCTTGACCACCCGCTCATGCACGTACCGATCCAACGCGCTCACTGCCAGCACCAACGCGCCTCGCAGGAGCTCTGAGAGCGATGCTGTCGAAAACTCCGGGACCGTCAACGTCGCTCCTTCGCGAAGGATGATCAGAGCATCCTTGCTGTCTACGCGCGCAATCCGCGAGTTGGCATGCCAGCGCATGAATCTGCAGAAGGAGCGCCGCCAATCTGCGCGGATGCCCCTCTTACGCTTGTCCGTGAGACCGTCATGAAAGCGGAGCAGGCCCCGCGCGCGGCTGATAGCGTTGTCAAAGGCCTGCTTTGGCGTCACGGGCTTCCCTCCGCCCGAAGTACCCGGATCGGCAACGTCTCAAATGCGCGTCTTCTGTGCAGGCACACCGGCGCCGTGGACATTGGAGCACGGTGCAGGATGCAGTCAAGCACATGGGGGCGCAAGATGGCCGCGGCCAACTTGGAGGGCTTCAAGAGCTGGTACCGGGTTAAGACAGGCAGGGAAGTCTCGGACGAGGAGGCCCGGACGCTTGATCGCCTCGTCGCCTTCGCCTACCTCCTTGAGTCCTGGGCGGAAAGCGAAAGGGACCCAGATAGAACGCTCGAACCGAGAAAGCGCTTGGACGAACGGGAGTTGAATTCGTCGCGCGAGGCGGCGCTCGTCACCGTCCCGTCCCTCTCGAACGAGAAACCCCCTGCATCGTGCTGAGATGCAGGGGGTTTCGGTCACTGGCTCCTCGGGTAGGATTCGAACCTACAACCCTCCGGTTAACAGCCGGATGCTCTGCCGTTGAGCTACCGAGGAACGTATCGGGACGGACCCGGAGTGGACCCGGGGCCGCTATCGTCGAAGCAAGGCGAAGCAGTCTACCGAGAGCGCCGCGACGAGGTCAAGAAAGCCCCCGGTCGGCGGTGAGCCGGTCGGCCAGCGCCAGCTCGCGCGGGCGCCGGGCGTAGCCCGCGTGGCTCTTCTCAGGATGGTGCTCGAGGTGCCAGCGCACCACCTCGGCGAGGTACTCGTCGGTCCTGCGGCACGCGAAGCCCCATTCGGCCGCGGCCCGCGCGGGGTCGAGCACCGATGCCCACGGCCCTGCGTACGGGGCGCATGAGCGGTCGAGACCGGCGGCCTCCAACTCCTCCCAGCCGACCTCGATGAACCGCGGCGCCACGCCCGCGGCCCGCGCCACCAGCTCCAGGAACCCACGCAGCGGGAGTGTATCGGGCTGGGCGAGGTTGTAGACCGCCATGCGCGGCGGCCCCTGCTCGAGCAGGTGGAGGATGGCGCGCGTCACATCGCCGGCGTGGACGAAGCGCACGTGCTGCCGGCCACCGTCGGGCAGCAGCACGGGTCCGCCGTCCAGCATGCGCTCGAGCCACGCCCAGAGCCGCAGCGACCCGTCCCCTTCGCCCTGCACGATCGGGAGCCTCAGGACCACGCCGCGCACGCCGTGCGAGGCGCGCAGCGAGAGCAGTGCCCCCTCGGCGCGGCGCTTGCCGACCCCGTAGCTCCACTCGTCGTGGTCGGCGCTCCCGGCGGGGGGCTCGGGCTTGAGCGGCCGGCCATCGTCCTCCTCGCGGAACACGGGCCCCGCGGCCTCGGTCACGAGGTAGACCTGGCCGGTCGAGATCAGGACGTAGCGCCCGAGCGCGGCGTAGGGCACGCGCAGCAGGCCTTCCACGTCGGCGGCGTCGTAGGCCACGAAGTCCACGGTGAAGTCGAAGCGCCGGTGCTCGAGCGCGGCCGACAGCGCCGCGGGATCGCGGCGGTCAGCGGTGAGCGCCTCGGCGCCCGCGGGGACGGGGCGGCGGCCACGCGAGAGCACGGCCACCTCGTGGCCGGCGTCGAGCAGGGCGCGCGCGGTGCGGGCACCCATGAAGCCGGCGCCGCCGATGAGCAGGATCCTCACGCGTTCAGCCCTTGAGGTGCTTCTGCAGGAACGCGAGCATGCGCGCCCACGCCTGCCGCGCCTGGTCGGGGCGGTAGGAGTCGCGCCCCTCGTGCAGGAACGCATGCCCGGCGCCGGGGTAGCTGTAAATCTCGCAGACCTTCCCGGCCTTCGCGAGGCCGGCGCGGAGATCCTCCACCTTCTTCGCCGGGATGCCGTCGTCGTCCGTGGCGAAATGGCCCTGGAGCGGTGTCTTGAGCCCGGCGAGCTTCGAAGGGTCGGTCTCGGGCGAGCCGTAGAACATCACGACCGCCGCGAGGTCGCCGCCGTGCAGCGCCCAGTGCTCGGCGAGCGCGCCGCCCATGCAGAAACCCACGGCACCGACGCGGGTCTTCGCAGTGCGCGGCTGGGTGCGCAGCCAGCCCAGCGCGCCGTCGAGCACGCCGAGGGCCTCGTCCTGGTCGAGACCACGCGCGAGCACGTGGGCCTGCTCGGGGTCCCCAGCCACCTTGCCGTGGTAGAGGTCGGGCACGATCGCCACATAGCCCTGCAGCGCGAGCCGCCGCGCGACCTCGCGGATCTGCGCGTTCAGCCCCCACCACTCGTGGATCACGATGAGACCGGGCGCGGGGCCCTGCCCGGCCGGCAGGGCCACGAACGCGTCGGCTCCCGCGCCGGCGGGACCGAGGTGGACACGCGCGGTGTCGGAGGCGGCGGTCCGGGCGGGATCCGCTGGCTTCCCCGCCGCGTCCGCCGGAACCCAGCATGCGAGCCATGCGGCGCACAGCAGAACTGGAACGAGGCGATGCACGGGGCCTCCTGCTCGTAAGGGGTGGCGCGGCCGGAGCGGGGTCAGCTTAGCGCCTGCCGGGGCGGACGGCCAGAGGGGGGCGCACGCCGCGTCTGGAGGACGGCCTCAAGCGCTCCTGGACCGCTCCTTCTGCTCCGGCGTCAGCGCGGGGTAGTGCTCGATGCGGCAGTCCGGGCAGATGCCGTGGGTGAAGTCGGCCTGGGCACGCTCGGCGATGTAGTCCTCGAGGGTGTGCCAGTCGCCTTCGGCGTCGCGCACCTTCCGGCAGAAGGAGCAGATCGGCAGCATCTCCCCGGAGAGCTCACTGACCTGGGCGCGCGCGCTCTGGAGCTCTTCGTTGGCGATGTGCAGCTCTTCGACGGTCTTGCGCAGCTCCTGCGTGAGCAGCACGATGCGGAGCCCGGCGCGCACGCGCGCCATGAGCTCGCCCTGGTCGCACGGCTTCACCAGGTAGTCGTCGGCGCCGGTGTCGAGCGCCAGCAGCTTGTTGCTGATCTCGCCCTTCGCGGTGAGCAGGAGGAAGTACGGGGCCGCGTCCCTGAGCCCGGTCTTCACCGCCTGGCAGAGCTCGAGCCCGTCCACCTCGGGCATCATCCAGTCGGAGATGACCAGGTCGGGCTCGAACGAGACGATGGCCTTCATGCCCTCGCGGCCGTCGGAGGCGGCGAACACCTGGTAGCCCTCGGCCGCCAGACGCTTCTGGAGCACCCTCTGGAAGAACGGGTCGTCCTCGACGACGAGGACCTTGATCTCGGATGTGGGCTTCACGCGGCCTTCGCGAGGTGGGCGCGGATCTGCCGGATGAACGTCTCGTGGTCCACGATCGGCTTGGCGACGTAGTCGTCGGCCCCGCTCTCGGCGAGCAGCTGCTCGGCGTCGCCGCGCATGGCGTGCGCGGTTGCCAGCACCACGGGGAGCGAGGCGGTCTGCGGATCGTCCTTGAGCATCCGGCACACCTCGACGCCGCTCACGGGGCAGCCCTGCCACCGCGAGTTGGGCAGCGACACGTCCATGACCACGAGCTGGACGGCGCCGGCGCGAGCGAGCGCGAGCACCTCCTCGACCGACTCGGTCACGGTCACCCGGCCGCCGCAGCGCTTCTCGAGCAGCTTGCGGAACAGGGTCGCATTGTACGGGTCGTCCTCCACCACCAGGATGTGGATCATGCGGCCTCCCGGCGCGGCTCGTCGTCCGCAGCGGGCGCATCCGTCGGGGCGACCGCCTGCTGCTCGGCCGTGACCTGCATGTGCCAGTCGATGATGTGGGGCAGGAGCTGCGGGTTGTCGTGCACCGAGGTCTTCGGCACCACGTCGAGCACCAGCCCCTGCTCGAGCAGGCGGCGCTCCTCCTCGTTGCGGGGCTCGGGGAAGTTCGTGAGCACCAGCACCGGCAGCTCGGCGCCGGTGCCGGAGAGCGTCATCTCGCGCAGCACGTCGTAGCCGCTCACATCCGGCATCATCAGGTCGAGCAGCAGGAGGTCGAAGGCGCGCGGCTGGGTGCGCAGGATGTGCAGGCACTCCTCGCCGTTCGCGGCCATCTCGATGTGGAAGCGGTCCTCGGGGAGCACCTTGCGGATGTAGGCGCCCACCGACGGATCGTCGTCGGCCATGAGGAGCCGCACCAGCCGACCCTGGATGGCCCCCACCATCTCCTGGATCTTCTCCACCAGCAGGCTGCCGTCCACCGGCTTCATCAGGTGCTCGGGCTTGCGCGCGAACGCGGTGCTGCGGAGCTTCTCGCGCAGCTCGCCCTCGAATCCGGTGACGAAGATGAGCGGGATGTGGCGCGTCTTGGGGTCGGTGGTCATGCGCTCGGCGAGGTCCCAGCCGGTGCGCAGGTTGGCGTTCTCGGAGCAGGTCAGCGCGTAGTCCAGCACCACGAGCGCGGGGCGCAGCCGCCGCGCCAGCACCCAGCCCGACTCCGCGTTGCGGGCTTCGACGGTGCGGTACCCGTGCTGCTGCAGCAACGTGCTCAGGAAGCGCCGGAAGATCGTGTCGTCCTCCACCACCAGGACGAGCTGGCCGCCAGCCGGGCCGGCAATGCGGTCGGTGGCTTCTTCGTCGCGCGGGGCCTCCTCGTCGCTGGCGTTCCAGACCGGGAGCGAGAAGTACATGCGCGTGCCCTTGCCCTCGCCGTCGCTCTGCACGCCGATGATGCCGCCCATGAGCTCGACCAGGCTGCGCGTGATGGCCAGGCCCAGCCCGGTCCCGCCGTACCTACGCGTCGTAGTGCCATCGCCCTGCGTGAACTTTTCGAAGATGAGCTTCTGCCGGTCCGCCGGGATCCCGATCCCGGTGTCCAGGATCTCGAACATGTAGTGGCCGAGATCCGCCTTCGCGGTCGCGCGCACGGTGATCGAGCCCTTGTGCGTGAACTTGAGACTGTTGCCCACCAGGTTGATCAGGATCTGCTTGATCTTGCCGAAGTCGCCGCGCACGGTGAGCGCCCGGTCCTCGGGCGCCTGGAACCGGAGCTCGATGCCCTTCTGCGCGGCCTGCACGTGCGTGACGGTGTAGACCTCGTCGAACAGTTGCGATACGTCCACCGACGCGATCTCGAGCGAGAGCTTGCCCGCCTCGATCTTCGCGATGTCGAGCACGTCGTTGATGAGGCCGAGCAGGTGGCGCGAGCACTGGAGCGCCTGCTTCA
>CAYHRW010000190.1:0-5693 GCA_964359105.1 uncultured bacterium | reverse complement strand
GTGGTGCGGAAGCGGATCTTGTAGTTGAAGTTCGGCGCCACCGGGCCGAGCTTCGTGATGACCCAGTTGGCCGGCGCCGAGCCCGAGACGTAGTGGGCGTTGTCCACGTTGTCGGAGTTGAAATACACCGTCCAGGTATTGAGCGGGTTCGCCGACTTGTTGAGCACCCTGTAGTCGTAGCGCCACCGGTTGTTCGGCGGCACGTTGCTCCCCGGGGGAAGCGGGCTGGTGGAGAGCACCGGCACCTCGCCGCCGGGTCCGAGGTAGTACAGCACGAAGTCGGCGTCGCTGTAGGTGCCCGCGGCCGCCGCTCCGGCCAGCATCAACAGCACCGCCGCCCACGCGAGTCGCAGTGTCCTCATTGGCCTCTCTCCCGTGCTTGTGATCTCGCCGCGCGCGCTCCCGCGGGGGGCAGGAGCACGCGCGCGGCAAGCCTTCCTGTCGCTAGCGATTCATGGTCACGGAGCGGACGAGCGAGCCTTCGGCCGTGCTCAGGCGATAGAAGTACACGCCCGGACCCGCCACGCGCCCGGCCTCATCGGTCCCGTCCCACGTCAGCTGGTGCGTGCCGGCGCCGAACCTGCCCTGCGCGACCCTGCGGACCACGCGACCGTTGATGTCGAAGATGTCCAGCGCCGCCTGCCCTCCGCGCGCGAGCGAGAACCCGAGCGTCACCACGCCGTCGCGCGACGGGTTCGGGTACGCGGGCATGAGCCGGAGCGCAGGGGTCTCGGCGCGGGTATCGCCCAGGCGATAGGTGATGATGCGCGTCGAGACCGGCACCATGCCGCTCGGCACCTTCTCGCCTTCGTT
This sequence comes from uncultured bacterium, assembly GCA_964359105.1. Taxonomy (GTDB): domain Bacteria; phylum Eisenbacteria; class RBG-16-71-46; order RBG-16-71-46; family RBG-16-71-46; genus JACRPT01. The sequence continues at coordinate 4,880 of CAYHRW010000190.1, read as the reverse complement.
GATGCGTTCCGCGATGGTCTTGGCGGTTTCGTCGTTCGACGCGATCCCGTCCTGGATCAGATCGTTGGCGTGGGTGATCGCCTGCGACACCGTGACCCCGTCGTTGCTGATCACCTCGGTCTGCGCGATCTTCGCCGAGACGACATTGAGCAGCAGCGCCAGCAACTGCTGCTTCGCACGGTCGAGCGCCGTGCCGCCGCGGTTGACCGTGAGCAGCAGCTGCAGCTTCCGCAGGCGGTCGCCGGGGATGTTGGACTCGGGCACGTAGATCACGACCGGGTTGACGATGTTCCGGTTGAAGTGGACGAGCAGCAGGTCGGTGTAGCGCAGCATGTCGGTGAGCGACTCCTGCGCCTTGCCCTTGCCCGTGAGGTGGGCGTTCACCTGGTGCTTCCAGTACCCGAGCGACCGCGGGTAGGACCGGATGGCCTGGCAGCTCAGGTGGAACGTCGCGTCCACGGTCGTGCCGGCCGCGGCGACCTGCACCTGACGGCTGCCGGCGTCCGCGATGTAGCCCAGCGGCGTGATGATGACGACGCGGTAGTCGCCGAGCGCCACGCTCGGGAAGCTGTACGCTCCGGGCGCGTCGGTCGCCGTGACCGCCAGCAGGACGTCCTCGCCATCGGGCCCGACGCCGAACAGGTCCACCGTCACGCCCTGGAGACCGGTCGTGGTCTCTCCGCAGGTGCCGGTGACCAGCCCGCTGATGGTCCCGAGCAGGCACGTCATCGAGAAGTCCGCGGCGAGCACCTGGTCCACCTGCGCCAGCGAGATGACCTGGTTGTCCGCGACCGTGCCGTAGCCCGGAGGAGGAACGATGACCACGGTGTAGGTGCCGACCGGGATGCCCGGGAACGAGTAGCCCCCGCCCGCGTCCGTGTTGGTGCTGGCGAAGACCTCCGAGTCGTGCAGCAGCATGACGAGCACGCCGGCCGCGGGCCCGCTCGATCCCTGGCACGATGCCGTGACGTGCCCGCCGACCGTGCCGTTGAGATCGACGAGCCCGACGACCTGCGTGAATCCGTCGTATGCGGAGCCGTTGCTGGCCTGCGCGTGCTGGTACGGCGGGATGGTCGTCGGGTCGTTCCAGTCGAAGGTCACCGAGAAGCCCGGGAGGGACTCGCCGAGCAGGAGCGGACCGGGCGGGCTCACGAAGTCGTAGTTCCACTCCATGTACCACTGCCCGTTGGCGTTCTTTGGGAGCACGAAGACGTCGCCCCAGGCGCCGGGAGCGCCGGAGGAGACGAACGTGGCCTTGTCGCCGGAGGGCAGTTGCGTCACCGGGTCGGAGTTGAAGAACACCCGGAACGCCGTGAGCCCGAGGGGCTCACCGGTGTTGGTGAGGACGTAATCGAAGCGGAAGCGCTGCTGTCCCCCCGCCGTACCGAGGTAGCTGAGGGTGCCGGTCGCGTCGAATGCCGTCGCACTGGCCTGCGTCGAGGGGAGCGCGAGGGAGGCGGCGACGAACGCGAGGAGACGTGTGGCCAAGCGGAACGGATGGCGCATGGTGCGAATCCTCCGATGTCGAGCAGATTCGCCAGCGGGCGTTGCGTCCCGCTGGCGTGCGCCGTGGGGCGTGCAGCCAGGATGATCGGGCAGAGACAGCGGACCCCGGCCCCCGAACCGTCTCCATCGTGCGTCCGGGGAGCGGGCCAGCAACCTTGATATTAGGCCCGGTCCCGCACCTCAGTCCACGACAGAATCGGTCCGTCGGGCAGAAAAACGCCGGTGCGGCCCGGCGAGTCACGACGCGAGGCGCGCCCACGGGACCGTTCGGGAGGCCCGGCCCCGGCGGGTCCGCTCGCGGGTCGCCCGGGGTACCGCGGTCATCCGGGCATCAGCCCCGAGGCGGGCTCGCTGCCGGCTCGAAGTCCGTCTCCGGCTCGCGGATGAGCTGCCGGCCGGCGGTATTCTCCGCCGGCCGCAGGGTCGCCGCCACCGCCACCGCGCCCGCCTGCGCTCTCCGGGCCGAGCCGCGGGCCGACGGGGCTGCGGCCTGTCAGCCCGGCGGCTCGGCCGAACGCGGGAGGGCAGACGCCCTCATGGCACCAGCACGATCTTCCCGAAGTGCTCGCGCGCCTCCATGCGCTGGTGCGCGCGGCGGGCCTCCGCGAGCGGCATCACCGAATCCACCACCGGCGCGAGCTTCCCCTCGCGGATGAACTCCAGCACCTCGGCCATGTCGGCGCGCGTTCCCATGTAGGAGCCGTGCAGGCTCAGGTGCCGGCCGAACAGCACGTTGAGGTCCACCTTCGCCTCCTTGCCGGTGGTGGCGCCGCAGGTGACGAGTCGGCCGTTCTTGGCGAGCGCGGCGACCGCGCTCTCGAACACCGGGCCGCCCACGTGCTCGAAGGCCACCTCGACGCCCTTCTTGCCCGTCAGCGCACGCGCCTCGGCTGCGATGTCCTGCCGGCCATGGTGGATCACCTCGTCCGCGCCGAGCGCCTTCGCACGCTCGAGCTTCCCGTCACTGCCCGCGGTGGCGATGACGCGCGCGCCGAGGAGCTTCGCGATCTGGATCGCAGCGCTCCCCACGCCGCTGCCCGCGCCGATCACCAGCACGTCCTCCCCGGGCTTGAGCCGCGCGCGCCGCACCAGCATGTGCCACGCCGTGAGGAACACGAGCGGCATCGCCGCGGCCTGCTCCCACGGCAGGCGCTCGGGGTAGCGCAGGCAGTTCGCGCCGGGCACGGAGACGAGCTGCGCGTAGCCGCCGTTCTTGCGCCGGCCGAGCACGTCGTAGTGCAGGCAGAGGTTGTCGTCGCCGGCGAGGCACGCCGGGCACGCGCCGCACGAGAGCATCGGGTTCACCAGCACCTTCTGGTCGGGCGTCACGTGGCGCACCACCTCGCCGACGGCGCGCGCGATGCCCACCACGTCGTTGCCGAGCACGTGCGGCATCTCCAGGTCGAGGCCGCGCAGGCCCTGCCGCACCCACAGGTCGAGGTGGTTGACGCCGCACGCCTTCACTTGGACCAGCACCTCGTCCGCGCGCGGCGCCGGGTCGGGCGCCTCGCGGTACTCCATCACCTCGGGACCGCCGAAGCGGTCGAATACGATCGCCTTCATGGCCTCACTCGTCGAACCGCGGGGTGGATCCCTCGCCGAGCCGCGCGCGGCGCTGGTAGAGGTACGAGACCGCGAGCAGCGCCGCGCCCACCACGATGGCGATGAGGAAGCGCCAGAACACGTCCACGTTCTGCAGGTCGAAGAACACGAACTTGACCACGGTGAACCCGAACAGCCCGAGCCCGAGCCAGCGCAGGAACGCCTCGTCCTGCCGCCAGCCGAGCGCGAGCAGCACGACGGCCTGCACCATCCATGCCGCGCTCGTCACCACCGCGGCGAGCACGCGCATCTCCTGCGCCGCGGGCAGGCCGGTGATGGACGGCGGCTGCGCCCACCGCCCGCCCGTGCCGTGGAGCGCGTGCGCGAGGTGCGAGGCCTCGACCGCCGACCACACCAGCACGAGCAGGTTCACGCCCGCGGTCCACAGCCGCGCGACCGTGCGCTCGGTGACGGAGAGCGCGGCGCGCCGGCGTCCGATCACCACCGCGGTCGCGACCAGTGCGGCGAGCGCGGCCAGGTTGCGGATGCCGCCGGGGTAGAGCACCGGCATCAGGCTGTTGCTCCAGCCGGTGTCCTCCGCCAGCATCACGAAGACGCGCAGCGCGCCCAGGATCGCGACCACGTAGCCGCAGGCGCGCAGCCAGCCGCGCCAGCGCAGGCCGATCCACACCAGCGCGAAGCCTTCCACGCACCACACCATCGGCGTGGACTCGGTCCCGACCGCGCGCTGCAGCGCGGCGGTGAGGAACACCACCGCGGCGCCGATGAGCGGGCGCCACAGCTGCTCGTCCGCGCGCCGCGGCTCCACCCACACCGCGGCGAGCAGCCACGCCAGCGCCATCGCCGCGAGCAGCGCGCCGCCCGCGGCGGGCTCGACGTAGACGATGAACGGCCACGCCGCGGCCAGGAAGGCGAGCGGCGCCAGCGTCACCACCGCGACGTGCACCGCGCGCACGCGGCCCGGTTCGGCCGCGAGCCGCGGCAGCGCCGCCAGCCCGAGCCCGGCGTAGAGCGCGCAGAGCCCGGCCTGGATCCCCCAGCCCCAGCGCAGGTCGTGGTAGGAGAGCAGCCAGGTCGAGGTCGTGAGCAGCAGCGCCGCTAGGTCGAGCGCGCCCCATGCCTGGCGCGCGGCGAGCGCGAACACCGCGGCATTGACCGCGGCGAGGTAGGCCAGCATCGGCAGCGGCGCGAGGCTGAAGCCGTGCATCGGCAGCCAGGTCGCGAGCAGCTGCGGCACGAAGGCCCCGATCACGCCGAGCGCCGCCACGGTCTGCGAGCGGTAGAAGAGCCCGGTCGCCACCGTGCCGAGCGAGACCAGCGCGAGCAGCGCGAACGCCGCGCGAGCGCCGAGCGCGCCGAGCGTGAAGTGCCCGAGGTAGAACGCCAGGTACACCACGCCCAGGCCCACGCCGATCAGCGCGTGCCCGAACGCGGGCACGCTCCTCGCGAGCCGGTCGCCGCGCCACACCAGCGCGAGCCCCAGCGCGACGCCCGCCACGACCAGCACGCCCGGGCCGAAGCGCCCGCTGGTGTAGCCCCACAGGATGAGGAAGAACACGCCGAGCAGCAGCAGCACCGCGCCGATGTTCTGGAGCCACAGTCCGCCGATCACCTGCTCGATCGAGCGGCCCGCGGCCGGTGCGGTCGTGGCGGCTGGCGCCGGCGCCCCGGGCGGCGCGGTTGCCGGCGCTGGCGCGGCCGCTGCCGCGCGCTCGAACGGGATCGGCGCGGGCGGTGGCGCGGGTGCAGGCGCATCCGGCGGCGGCACCGCGGCGAGCGGCATGGGTTGCGTTGTTGCGGACAGGCTTCGA
>CAYHRW010000189.1:0-5703 GCA_964359105.1 uncultured bacterium | reverse complement strand
CGGCGACGGGGAAGCGAGTGCGCAGGCTGCCGGTGCGGGCGGAGGAGGTGCGGAAGGGCTAGCGACGGACTCCACCTCGTGCGCCGGGGTCGTCTACCTGCGCGCGTCCGTCCCGTCCTGGCTCGAAGCCTGCCGGTGCGACCGACCCGCATCGCTGGCACTCGCGCTCAACCCAGTCCGCCCCTCCACGGTAGCCACCCGGCCACTCTTCCACCCCCCTCCCGGCCACCCGCGCGCCCCTCCAGTCCGCGCCCCCGCCCGCCGATAACCCCACCGAAACGCCCTCTCCCCACGGGAAGCCCTCGGAAGCCGCCCCGGTTGCGGCGCCGCTCGCAACGCAAAGCCAAGGACGGTCATGTCGTCATTCTTCTCGAGCCTCAGGCTGCGCCTGCTCTGCCTGGCGCTGCTCGCGCTGCTGCCGGCGGCGGGGCTCGCGGCCTACTCCGGCTTCGAGCAGCGCCGCATCGCGGCGCAGCAGGCGCGCCTCGAGGCCCAGCGGCTCACGCGCGCGACCTCGGCCTCGATCGAGCAGACGATCGAGAGCTCGCACCGGCTGCTGGTGGCGCTCGCGCACCTGCCGGAGGTGCGCGAAGAGCGCGCGGAGAATACGGGTGCGGTCTTCGCGAGCCTGCTCCGCGAGCATGCGATCTACGCCAACCTCGGCCTGGTCGCCCCCGACGGCCAGCTGGCGGCGAGCGGCGTCCCCTTCACCGGCGGCATGGACCTCTCCGACCGCGGCTGGTTCCGCCGCGCGCTCGCGCAGCGCGGCTTCGTGGTGGGCGACTACCAGATCGGCCGCGTCACGCGCAAGGCCACGCTCAACGTGGCCTGCCCGGTGTACGACGCGGCAGGCCGGGTGCACGGCGTGGTGTTCGCGGCGATAGACCTGGGCTACCTCAACGGCTACGCGGCGCGCACCGAGCTGCCGGCGGGCGCGGCGCTCATGGTGGTGGACCGCCGCGGCGTCATCCTCGCGCGCTACCCCGAGCCCGAGCGCTGGGTGGGCCACCTGCTGCCCGAGGTGCCTTCGGTGCGTGCGGTGCTCGCGCAGGGCGCCGGCACGGCGGTGGTGCGCGGACTCGACGGAGTGATGCGCCTTTGGAGCTTCAACCCGATCCCGGGCGGGCCCGAGGCCAGCGCCTACGTGGCGCTCGGCCTGTCTCGCGACGCGGCGTACGCGCAGGCCGACCGGGTGCTGCGGCAGAGCCTGCTCGTGCTGGCGATGGTGCTGGTGGTGGCGCTGCTCGCGGCCTGGGCGGGCGCCAGGCTCTTCATCCTGCGGCGCGTGGATGCGCTGGCGAAGACGACGGAGCGCATCAGGGGCGGCGACCTGGCGGCGCGCACCGGGATGTCCGGGAAGGGCGACGAGCTGGACCAGCTCGGCCGCGCCCTGGACGCGATGGCGGCGAGCCTGCAGGTCCGCGCGCGGGACGCGGAACAGGCAGCGGCGGCGCTGCGCGAGAGCGAGCACCGGTTCCGCAGCCTCGCCGACGGCACGCCGGTGCTGCTGTGGGTCACGGACGCGAGCATGGCGTGCACCTTCGCCAACAAGCCCATGCTCGACTTCTCCGGGTGCCGCCTGGAGGACGTGGCCGGCGACGGATGGGTCCGGGCCGTGCATCCCGACGACCGCGCGCGACTGCTCGGCACGGCGGAGTTCGCGTACCGCTCGAAGCAGCCGTTCACGGTCGAACACCGCGTGCGCCGCCACGACGGCGTGTACCGCTGGGTGCTGGACACGGCCGTCCCGCAATTCACGGCCGACGGCGAGTTCACCGGCTACATCGGCTCGTGCGTGGACATCACCGAACGCCGGACGATGGAGGAAGCGCTGCGCGAGAGCCAGGAGCGCTTCCAGGCCTACATGGACAACAGCCCGGCGGTGGCGTTCCTGAAGGACGAGGACGGCCGCATGATCTACGTCAACCGGCCCTTCGAGACCTTCTTCCAGACCACGCTCGAGCAGATCCGGGGCAAGTCGGACTTCGAGCTGTGGCCGCCGGAGACCGCGCAGCAGCTCCGCGAGCATGACCTCGCGGTGCTCGCGAGCGGGCAGCCCATGCAGACCTACGAGGACGTGCCCGCGCCGGACGGCACGCCGCACCACTGGCTGGTGCTCAAGTTCCCGGTGGTGGAGCCCTCGGGTGCGCGGCGCATCGGCGGCACGGCGATCGACGTCACCGAGCAGAAGATGCTCGAGCGCCAGCTCCACCACTCGCAGAAGATGGAGGCGATCGGGCGCCTGGCCGGCGGCGTGGCGCACGACTTCAACAACCTGCTCACCGCCATCCAGGGCTTCAGCGAGCTGCTGCTCCGCCGCTCGGATGTCCACCCGACCGCGAAGCGCGACCTCGAGGAGATCCACAAGGCCGCCGTGCGCGCCGCGGGCCTCACGCGCCAGCTGCTCGCGTTCAGCCGCCAGCAGGCGACGCAGCCGCGCGTGCTGGACCTGAACGACGTGGTCGCCGACCTGAGCAAGATGCTGCGCCGCGTGATCGGTGCCGACATCCAGCTCCAGACCGTCGCGGCCGCGGGTCTGGGCCGCGTCAAGGTGGACCCGGGGCAGATCGAGCAGGTCATCGCGAACCTGGTCGTGAACGCGCGCGACGCGATGCCGCGCGGCGGGCGCGTGCTGGTCGAGACCGCGAACGTCGAGGCCGGCGCGGGGGCGGGAGCCTGCGGGGCGCTCGCGCCGGGCCCCTGCGTCGTGCTGAGCGTGAAGGACACCGGCATCGGCATGGACGCGGAAACCATGCGCCACATCTTCGAGCCGTTCTTCACCACCAAGGAGGCCGGCAAGGGCACCGGGCTCGGGCTCTCGACCGTGTACGGCATCGTCCGGCAGTGCGGCGGCGACATCGCGGTGCAGAGCGAGCCGGGGCGCGGGACGACGTTCAGCATCTACCTGCCGCGCGTGGAGGAAGAGGCCGAGGCGGCCGCCGGCGTGCCGGCGCGCGTCGAACTCAAGCGCGGCGCCGGGACCGTGCTGCTGGTCGAGGACGAGGACATGGTGCGCGGCCTGGTGCGCGAGACCCTGGAGCTGGCGGGATACGAAGTGCTCGAGGCGCGCCACGGCAAGGAGGCGCTCACGGTCTGCGATCAGCATCCCGGCCCCATCCACCTGATGGTCACGGACGTGGTGATGCCCGAGATGGGCGGCCCGGAGCTGGTGAAGCATCTGCCCGCCAGGCGGAGCGGGATGAAGGTGCTGTTCCTCTCCGGCCACGCGCAGGCGGCGTTCGACCACCCGGGCCTGACCTCGACGAAGGCCGCGTTCCTGCAGAAGCCCTTCGCGCTCGACGCGTTCACGCGCAAGGTGCGCGACGTGCTCGACGAAGCCGCGTAGACCTTCCTGCCCGCAGCCGCGCAGGCGGCGCAGGCCTCTGCTAGTCTCCCGCGCGTGCGCTTTGCTCCGCTCGTCCTGGCCGCGCTGTGCGTGCTCGTGCTGTTCACGGGCCTCGACCGCGTCGGCGTGCTCGACACGCGCGAGGCGCGCGACGCCGCGGTGGCGCGCGAGCTGATCGCGCGGCAGGAGGTGTTCACGCCGGTGCTGGCCGGCGAGCCGCTCTACGAGAAGCCCGTGGTGGCCTACGCGCCCGAGGCGCTCGCGCAGGCGCTCGGCCCCGACGCGCCGCGACGCGCGCGCCAGATGCGCGGCCTGATCGCGGTGGCGCTGCTGCTCGTCACCGCCACCGCGGGCGCGCGTCACTTCGGCCCGCGCGCCGGCGTGTTCGCGGCGGGCGTGCTGCTCACCGGGGTGGCGCTCCCGCTCGCCGCGCGCAGCGACGGCACCCAGCTGCTCGGCACGCTGCTCGCCTGGGTGGGCTGCGAGGGGCTCGCGGACGTGGTGTTCGGCCGCGCGCAGGGCCGCGACCTGCGCCTGGTCGTGACGTACGGCGCGCTCGCCGCGGCGCTGGTGTGCGCCGGGCCGCTGCCCGCGCTGTGGCCGCTGGGCGGGCTCGCGCTCTACCTGGCGCTCGCGCGCGACCGCGAGCACCTGCGCCGCGCGCGCCTGCCGGCCGGGCTGCTCGTCATGCTCGGCATGGCGCTGCCGTGGTACGGCGCGATGGCCGAGCGCCACGGCGCGGCGTTCCTGGCGCACGCGCCGTTCTTCCCCTACGCGTCCGAGCCGCGCGGCCCGTGGTACGCAGGCCCGCTGCTCGCGCTGTCGTTCCTGGTCGTGGGCTGCTTCCCGTGGAGCGTGCTGCTGCCCGGCGCCGCGCTGCACGCCGCGACCTGGTGGCGCGCGCGCGGCCGGGCGCTGCTCTCGATCGGGCCCGGCGGGCCCGACGTGCTGGCCGGCGCACCGCTCGAGCGCGAGCGCCGCGAGGAGGGCGCGGCGCACTTCTTCATCGCCTGCCTGCTCGCCTCGCTGGTCCCGGTCGCGCTCTACCCCGCGCCGCCGCTCACCGCGGTGCTGCCCGCGCTGCCCGCGGCGGCGCTGCTGTGCGGGCGGCTGCTCGACCACCTGTTCGAGGACGCGGCGCGCGTCGAGAAGCCGCTGGCGCAGGCGACCCGGATGCTCGCGTTCGCGGGCAGCGCCGCCGCGCTGCTCGTGAACCTGCTGGCCGCGCGCGTGCGCGAGGCGGCGCCCGAGCTGCGCCTGCTCGCGACCGCGCTGTTCGTGACCTCGTGGCTGCCGTTCCTCGCCGGCTTCATGAAGCGCCCGCGGCTCGCCGCGCTGCTGCTGGCGCTGCCGGTCGCGGCCGGCGCGCCGGTGGTGTCGCTGCGCGTGCTGCCGGCGATGGAGGACTGGCTGAACGCGCGCAGCGTGGCGCAGGCGATGGAGGCGGTCGCGCCGCCGCGCGCACCGCTGGTGCTCCCGGACGCGCCGCCCGCGTCGTTGCGCTATTACCTCCGTCGCGATTTGATCGTAGCGTCGCCCGTGCCGGCCATGCTGCGCGAGGCGCGCGCAGCCGACGGGCTCGCCTACCTGGCGTTCCGGCCCATCCGCGAGCGCGAGGTGGCGGCCGCCCAGGTCCACCCGCTCGAGATCCTGCTGCGCACGCCGGGCCTGGTGCTCGCGCGCGTGCGGCCGGGGTGACGTGAGGTCCGACTCGCACATCCGCTGGTGGCATGCCCGGGGCGCGGGCGCGGGCGCGGCCCGGGCGGTTCACGGTCCCGCCGCTGCGGGCGCGGGGCTCGGGTCGTCGGCCCGGATGACACGTCCGAAAACGACCAACGGCGGCCAGCTGGCGGGTGTATAAGCGGGGCATGGAGCTCGACCCCGCCGCCTGTTATCGCGCCTTCGCCAGCCGCGACCGCCGCTTCGACGGCCGCTTCTTCGCGGCCGTCCTCTCGACCGGGATCTACTGCCGGCCGGGCTGCCCGGCGCGGCTGCCGCGACCGCGCAACGTGCGCTTCTTCGCCTGCGCCGCGGCCGCCGAGGAGGCCGGCTTCCGGCCGTGCCTCCACTGCCGCCCCGAGACCGCGCCCGGCTCGCCGGCGTGGCTCGGCACCTCGGCGACGGCGAGCCGCGCGCTGCGCCTGATCGCGGACGGGCAGCTCGACCACGGCGGCGTCGGATCGCTCGCGGCGCGGCTCGGCGTCGGCGCGCGCCACCTGCGCCGGCTGTTCGCGGCGCATGTCGGCGCCTCGCCGCTCGCGGTCGCGGGCACGCGGCGCTCTCACTTCGCGCGCCGGCTGCTGGACGAGACCGACCTGCCGATGAGCGAGATCGCGCTGGCCGCCGGGTTCGGGAGC
>CAYHRW010000188.1:0-5734 GCA_964359105.1 uncultured bacterium | reverse complement strand
CGCGCGCGTTGGCCGCCGCGCGGGCCTCTGCTAGAGTCGCTCCCCGTGCCTTCCCGCTCGTCCGTCCTCACGGCCGCGTGCGCGGCCCTGCTCGCCTCCGCACCGGCCCTCGCCGCGTCCGCCGTGCCGATCCTCGCGCCCGACCGGCTCCATCCCGGCCAGAAGGCCATCGTGCGCACGGTGTTCAGGGGCGACTCGATCGAGGAGTTCCCGGCGGAGATCGTGGGCGTGCTGAAGGGAGGACGCGCCGAGGGCGACATGATCCTGGCGCGCGCCACCTCCGAGCGGCTCGAGAAGACCGGCGTGGCGCAGGGGATGAGCGGCTCGCCGGTTTACGTGGACGGGAAGCTGATCGGCGCGCTCTCCTCCGGGTGGAGCTTCGCACGCGAGCCGCTGTTCGGCATCACGCCGATCGGCGAGATGCTGCCGGTGCTCGAGCTGGCTTCCTCGGCGCGCGCCGCGGGCAGCGCGGGGCCGAGCGGCGTGGAGCTCGCCGGCCCGGGCGGCGTGCGCTTCCGCGAGCTGCGCTGGGACGACGACCCGGACGACGGGCCCGCGCTGTCCACGCGCGTGCCGGCGCCGTCGAGGGGCGATGGCCCGGGCACCGCGGGCCCGGCGCCGCTCATGCTGCCGCTCGCCTGCTCGGGGCTCTCGCCCGCGGCGCTCGAGCCGGTGCGCCGCTGGCTCGCCCCGCTCGGGCTCGCGGTGGTGCCGGGCGGGCGGGCCGCGGGCGGCGGTCCGCGGCCCGACGCGCTCCGGCCCGGCGCGGCGGTGGCGGTGGACGTGCTGCGCGGCGACGTCGAGATGTCGGCGATCGGCACCCTCACCTACCGCGACGGCGACCGCGTGCTGCTGTTCGGCCACCCGTTCTTCCAGTCGGGCGAGGTGCGACTGCCATTCTCGACCGCCGAGATCGCGACCGTGGTGTCGAGCCAGGCCTCCTCGTTCAAGCTCGGCGTGCGCGGGCGTGAGGCCGGCGTGGTGACCCAGGACCGCCGCACCGCGGTGGCCGGGACGATCGGCGGCATCGCGCGCATGCTGCCGGTGCGGGTCACGGTGGCGGGCCCGGGTCGCAGGCCCCAGGACTTCCGCTTCGAAGCGGTCGAGGACCGCGCGCTGGCGCCGTCGCTGGTCGGGGCCGCCACGCTGAACAGCGTGCTCGAGTCGGGCGGCACCGGCGGGAACCAGACCCTGCGCTGGACCCTGACGATCCACCGCCCGGGCGCCGCGCCGCTGGTGCTCACCGACCTGGTCGCCGGCGACTCCCCGCCGGCCGAGGTGATGGGCGGGATCGCCACGCCGCTGCGCTTCCTCTTCAACAACCCGTTCGCGCGCCTGCCACTCGACAGCGTCGCCGTGGCGGTCGAGGTGCGGCAGGGCCGCGAGCTGTGGACGCTGCGCAGCGCGCGCGTGCTGGACCCCGCGGTGCGGCCGGGGAGCCGGGTGCGGGTCCAGTGCGAGCTGGAGCGCTGGCGGGGCGGCCGCGAGACCCGCAGCTTCACCGTGGCGGTGCCCGAAGAGGCGCCCGACGGCCGTTACGTCCTGTGGCTGGGCGGCGGCGCCGAGCTGTCGCGCTACGAGGCGGCCAAGCTGCCGGCGCGCTACCGGCCCGTCTCGCTCGACGACGCCTGGCGCCGGCTCGCCTCCACCCGGCCTTCCGACGCGCTCTACGCCGCGCTGTTCGCGCGCGCGCCCGAAGTGACGAGCGACGGGCGCGACTACCCCGAGCTGCCGCTGTCGGCGCTCGCGCTGCTGTCGAGCGACCAGGCGGCCGGCGACCTGGCGCGGCGCGGCGACGCTGCCCGGCTCGACGAGGTGCGGCAGCCGCTCGACGGGCTCACGCGCGGCGAGCTGCTGCTGTCCATCACCGTGGATTCCAGGGCTCCATGAGCCGGGGAGGACGAGTGGGACGTGACTCGAGGCGCGGCGGGCCCGCCGCGCGCATGCGGATCGCCGGGACCTTCTCTGCGGCGCTGCTGGCGCTCGCCGCGCCGGCCGCGCGTGCGACCGACACCCAGTGGTGGATCGCCGACACCCCCGGCGATTACGCGAAGTCCGAGTCGCGCGGCGTGGTGGTCGGCGCCGACGGCGCGCTGGAGCTGGGCCCGCGCGCGGCCGTGACCCCGGCCGAGAGCCTCTCGGTGGTGTGGACCGTGGCGGCGCTCGCGGACGGCTCGGTGGCGCTGGCCGGCGACCACGGGCTGATCGCGCGCTGGACCGAGGCGGGCGGCGTGCGGCCGTGGGTGCGGCTGGCCGCGGGCCAGGTGTTCGCGCTCGCCGCCGACGGCGACGGCCTGGTCGCCGGCACCGGGCCCGACGGCGCGATCTACCGGGTCTCGGCCCGCGGCGACACCGCGCTGCTCGCGCGCACCGGCGAGCGCTACGTGTGGGCGCTGGCGAGCGCCGGCGGCGGGGAGTGGTATGCGGCGACCGGCACGCGCGGCCGGCTCTACCGGGTGACACGCGGCGCGGCGCAGCTCGTGATCGACACCGACGAGAGCAACCTGGTCTCGCTGGTCCCGGACGGCCGCGGCGGGGCCTACTTCGGCGGCGACTCGAAGGGCCGGGTGATGCACGCGCGCGCCGACGGGTCGGTCCGCACGCTGTTCGACGCCTCCGAAGACGAGGTGCGCGCGCTCGCCCTCGGAGCGGACGGCGCGCTCTACGCCGCGGCGCTCAGCGCCTCCGCGGTGAGCGGCGACGAAAAGGCCGCCGAGGGCCCCGCGCCGGCGCAGAGCGCGGTGGGCGGGGGCCGCTCCACCGTCTACCGCATCGTGCCCGACAGCAGCGTGGTGCCGTGGTGGGTCGCGCCGCAGCCGTTCGCGTTCGCGCTGCTCGCCGCGCCGCGCGAGCAGGGCGGCGGGATGCTGGCGGCCACCGGGAACCGCGCCGGGGTCTACCGCATCGAGCGCGCGAACGGCGCGGCACAGTGGCTCGCCCCGCCCCAGGGGCAGGTGACCGCGCTGGCGGCCGATGCCGCGGGCCGGGTCTACGCCGCCACCTCGAATCCGGCGGCGCTGTGGCGACTCGGACCCGCGCGCGCCGAGCAGGGCGAGTTCCTCTCGCCGGTGCTCGACGCCCGGCGCATCGCGCGCTTCGGGCGGCTGCTCTGGCGCGGCGACGGCGGCGGCGGGCGCGTGGCGCTCGCCACGCGCAGCGGCAACACCGACACGCCCGACACCACCTGGAGCGGCTGGAGCGGCGGAGCGGCCGGCGAGGACGGCCTGCGCATCGCTTCGCCGCCCGCGCGCTACCTGCAATGGAAGGTGACGCTCGCCGGGGGCCGGCCGCGTCTCGAGTCCGTCGAGGCGGCATGGCGCGAGCAGAACGTGCCGCCGCGGGTCGAGGACGTGGTGGTGGCCCCGCAGGGCGCCGGCTTCCGCGAGGGCGAGCTGCAGCCGCGCCTGGAGCCGGTCACGCAGACGCTGCCGGGAGGGCAGAAGGTCGAGTACTCGCCCCCGCCCGCGGGCGGCCCCAGGCAGCTCCGCGACCTGCCGGTGTGGGCGCGCGGGCTGCGCACCGCGCAGTGGCGCGCCAGCGACGCCAACGGCGACCCGCTGCGCTTCCGCGTGGACGTGCGCGCGGAGGCGGGCGGGCCATGGCTCAAGGTGGCGGAGAACCTCGAGCAGCCCAACTGCACCTGGGACACCGGCGCACTGCCCGACGGGCGCTACCGCCTGCGCGTCACCGCCTCCGACGCGCTGGACAACCCGGTGGGCGAGGAGGCCGTGGACCAGGCGCTGAGCCCCGCGTTCACGGTGGACAACACGCCCCCCGCGGTGACCGCGCTCGAAGCGCGCGCCGAGGGCAGGGCCGTGGTGGTGACGGCGCGCGCCGAGGACGCGGCCAGCATGCTCGCCCGCCTCGAGGTCTCGCTCGACGATGGCGCGTGGCGCGCGGTCACGCCGGAGGGTGGGCTCGCCGACGGGCGCACGCTCTCCGCCCGCGCCCGGCTCGAGGACGTCGCCGCCGGCGAGCACACGGTGAGCGTCCGCGCGGTGGACGGCGCGGGCAACACCGCGACGCGCGCAGCGCGCGTGACCGTGGCGCGCGCACGCTGAGCTGACCGGTGGCCGGGGCGCGCCCGCCGCTCCGCGTGGCCGGTGGCGGCCCCGCGTCGAGGCCACCGTGGGGCGCGGCGCTCGAGCTGGCCGCTCTCGGCGCCGGGCTCACCTTCACCTTCGGCCTGATGGCGGCGCTGCCGCCCTGCCTCTCCAGCCTCGACCGCTTCCAGGCGCTCTACGCGCTGGCGTTCGTCTTCTTCGCGCTGGCCCTGATGCGCATGCGGCGCTACGCCGCGCTCCCGCACGTCGCCCTTGCCGTGTTCGGGGTGGCGCTGGCGGCGCGCCTCGCGCTGCTGCCGGTTTCCCCCTGGCTCTCGGACGACCTCTACCGCTACGCGTGGGAGGGACGCGTGGTGGCGGCGGGTCACGACCCCTGGCGCGAGAGCCCGCTCGATCCCGCGCTGGCCCCGCTGCGCGACCGCGTCATCTGGCCGCGCGTCAACCACCCGCAGCTCGCGACCATCTACCCGCCGCTGGCCGAGGCCGGGTTCGCGCTGGTGGCGCGGCTCCGGTACTCGGTCACCGCGTTCAAGCTGTGGGTGGTGCTCCACGACCTCGCGCTGGTGGCGCTGCTCATGGCCATCCTGCGGTCGCGCGGGCGGAGCCCGGCGTGGGCCCTGACCTACGCGTGGAACCCGCTCGCCGTGGTGGAGTACGCGGGGAGTGGGCACAACGATCCGACCGCGATGGTCTGGCTGGCGCTGGCCCTGCTCGCGGCCGAGCGCCGCCCGGTGCTCTCGGCGCTGGCGCTGGCGGCGGGCGTGCTGGTGAAGCTGGCGCCGCTCGTGGCGCTGCCGTTCATGTGGCGGGGCTGGCCGTGGCGCGCGCGGCTCGCCTGCGCGGTGACGCTCGCCGCGGGGCTGGGGTGGTTCTGGACGGAGACGCGCGGCGGCAGCTCGGGGCTCCGGGCCTACTGGGAGACCTGGCGCAACAACGAGCTGGTGTTCCACTACCTCGAGCGCTGGACCGGGGGCTTCGCGCCCGCGCGCGCGCTGGTGCTCGCGCTCACCGCGGCGGCGCTGGCGTGGGCGTGGCGGCGCTGGCGCGATCCCGCGCCGGCCGCGCGCTTCGGCCTGCGTGCCGCGACGCTGGTGGCGCCGGTGGTGCACCCCTGGTACCTGGGCTGGCCGCTGCTGTTCGAGCCGCTCGCCCCCTCGGCGCCGTGGCTGCTGCTTTCGCTCACCGGGGTCCTGAATTACGGTGTGCTGGCCCCGACCGCGGAGGGAAGGGGCTACCACCTGCCACTGGCCTGGCGCTGGGTGGAGTATGGTGCGCCGCTCCTGCTCGCGCTCGTGCTCGCCGCCTTCCGCCGGCTGCGACGCCGCTGAGGAGCCCATGTTCGAACCCCTGCTGGAGGCGGTGCGCCGCGAAGTGTCGGGCGAGCGCGCGCTCCAGTCGCTGATCGCGGCGACCGGCTTCCACCGCGTGCAGGCCAGCCCCGGCTACGACGCCGCGGCGGCCTGGCTCGCGGGCCAGCTCGAGCCGCTCGGACTCGACATCTCCCTGGAGCACGTCGCGGGCGACGGGCGCACGCGGCTGCTCGGCGCGGTGATGCCGGAAGGCTGGGACTGCGCGCGGGCGCGGGCCACGCTGCTGGAGGGCGATCGCCGCGAGGCGCTGTGCGACTGGGAGACGCTCCCGCTCTCGGTCATCCAGCGCAGCGAATCCGC
>CAYHRW010000187.1:0-5766 GCA_964359105.1 uncultured bacterium | reverse complement strand
TCCGCTGCAACCCGGGCGGCGCAGAGACGTAGAGGGACCGTAGACCCGTGTCCGATCCACCCCCTGCCCCGGAGACCGTGACCATGTCCCTGAGGAATGCTCTCGCCCCGCTGCGCCGCAACGCCGCCTTCGTGCTGGTCCTCGCCCTTGGGCTCGCGGCCGTCACCACCCCGCCCGCGCGCGCCGCGCGCGGGGTCACCGCGGCGATGGACTCTCTGCTCACCGCCAGCTACCGGCCGGACGAGCCTGGCGCGGCGGTGATCGTCGTCAAGGACGGGAAGACCATCCTCAGGAAGGGCTATGGGCTGGCCGACCTCGAACTCGGCGTGCGCATCGAGCCCGACATGATCTTCCGCCTCGGCTCGGTCACCAAGCAGTTCACCGCGGTCGCGGTGCTGATGCTGGCCGAGGAGGGCAAGCTCGCGCTCGACGACCCGATCACGAAGTTCCTGCCCGGCTACCCGACCCACGGGCAGACCATCACCATCGAGCACCTGCTCACCCACACCTCGGGGATCAAGAGCTACACCGAGCTGCCCGAGTGGCTGAAGCTGTGGCGCCAGGACCTGTCGCTCGGCGAGCTGATCGCGCTGTTCAAGGACCAGCCGCCCGACTTCGCGCCCGGGGCGAAGTGGTCGTACAGCAATTCCGGCTACATCCTGCTCGGCGCCGTCATCGAGAAGGTCTCGGGGATGAGCTATGCCGGCTTCGTGCGGAAGCGCATCTTCGAGCCGCTCGGCATGAAGCACACCCTGGTCGGCAGCACCGAGCGGGTGATCCCGCGCCGCGTGCCGGGCTATTCGAAGACCACCGACGGTTTCCTCAACGCCGCCTACCTGAGCATGACCCAGCCCTACGCGGCCGGCTCGCTCATCTCCTCGGTGGACGACCTGGCGCTGTGGGACGCCGCGCTCTACGGCGAGAGGCTGGTCAAGCAGTCGTCGCTCGAGCGCGCGTGGACGCCGTGCGTGCTCGCGAGCGGCGACACCACCGGCTACGGCTACGGCTGGATGATGACGACCGCCCAGGGCCATCCCTGCATCGAACACGGCGGCGGCATCAACGGGTTCGCGACCGCGGCGATGCGGCTGCCGCAGGACCACGTCTACGTGGCGGTGCTCTCGAACCGCGACGCCGGCCCGCCCGCGCCCTCCGACGTGGCGCTGCGCCTGGCGGCGCTCGCCGTCGGCAGCCCGTACCGCGAGCCGGTGGCCCTGAAGCTCGCGCCCGACCAGCTCGAGCCGCTGACCGGCGTCTACCAGCTCGGTCCGAACGAGCGGCGCGTCATCACCCGCGAGGGCGACCGGCTGTTCTCGCAGCGCAGCGGCGGCGAGAAGCGTGAGATCTTCGCGCTGGCGGCGGACGAGTTCTTCTTCAAGGGCACCGAGACGCGCCTCAGCTTCGTGCGCGACGCGGCCGGCAAGGTCACCGCGGTCCGCGCGCGCGCCCGCTACGGGCCCGCCGAAGTGGCGCCGCGCACCGACCTGCCGATCCCGATGGAGCGCACCGCCATCGCGCTCGACCCCGTCATCTGCGACCGCTACGTCGGACACTACGAGCTGGCGCCCGGGTTCGTCATGGAGATCGCGCGCGACGGCGACCACCTGTTCGCGCAGGCGACGGGACAGGACCGGGTCGAAATCTTCCCCGAGGCGGAGACGAAGTTCTTCCTCAAGGTGGTGGACGCCCGGATCGAGTTCGTGAAGGACGCCGCAGGCAAGGTGACGAGCCTCACGCTCCACCAGGGCGGCCAGGACATCATTGGGCGGCGGATGGAGTAGCCAGGGCCCGGGGACGCGAGGGCGCCCGCGCGCCCGCGCCCGGCGCCATGACACGGCGGGCGGGACGCCGTCGCGCCCCGCCCGCCGTGTGTCCAGCTTCGCTCAGTTGCCGCGCAGGTAGACGATCTTGCGCGCGGCCTGCTCACCGCCCGCGCGCACCTGCGTGAAGTAGAGCCCGTTCGGCGCGGCCGAGCCGTCGGCGCGGCGGCCGTCCCACGTGAACGTGCGCGTCCCGGCCGGGAGCGCGCCGTGGAACAGCGTGGCCACCAGCCGCCCGCTCAGGTCGTGGATCGCGACGTCCACGTCGGCCGCATGGTCGAGCGTCACGCCGAAGCGCGTCTCGCGCGTGAACGGGTTGGGCTGGCTGGGCGCCAGCTTGAGCCGCGGCGGCCCGAACAGGCGCAGGCCCGGCTGGCCGAGCTTCACCTCGAGCGCGGCGCCGTCCGGACCCGAGAACTCGCCTTCCGCCACCCTCACCTCGCCGCCCTGCGACTGCCCGGGCTTGAGCGCCAGGCGGAGCACCAGCGCGAGCTCGCCGGTCGCGGACTGCGTGCCGCCCTGCGGCAGCCCGATCAGGCCCACGATGAGCCGCGAGCCGTCCACCTCGTAGAGGTGCATCCAGTCCGCGGGCGCGCCGCCCAGGTCCACCGCGCTCACGTCGTAGCGGTCGGCGGGGAACTCGAGCGCGAGCCGCGCCGCACCGAGCCGGTCGGCGCCCGCGAGCCGCGCGGTCACGTCCACCCCGGACGAGGTCACGACCGGCGGTCCGAAGCTCACCTGCACGCCCGGCTCCGGCCGCCCGGGGATGGTGTCGCGCCCGCCGCCGCGCAGGATCGAGCGCGCGCAGCACAGCACGTCCTCGATGTTGACCTGGCCGTCGCGGTTGCAGTCGAGGTGCGCGCGCGAGGTGTCGGGACAGGGCCCGCTGCCGAGCACGCAGTGCACCATGATGACCAGGTCGCGCACGTCGGCGTGGCCGTCGCCGTTGAAGTCGCAAAGCGCGCCGAGGCAGATGGTGGCCGCGGGCATCACCAGCGTCGCGATCGGGCACTCGGGCACACCGGCGCCGGTCGAATCCGCGCCCAGCAGCTCGGTGGCGTAGAGCAGGGTCTGCGGCTGCGGCGTGCCGCCCGGCACGATCGCCACGGTGACCCGCAGGATGCGCAGCGGCGGGCAGAGGCCCACGTTCGTGCTGTCGTCAGCAGGTCCGCAGCCCGGGATGGGCGCGCCGTGGTCGGCGAACATCACGAAGCGCGCGCCGTCCGCCGTCTGCTGCCACGTGAGACGCATGCCCGCCGCGGGGCCGACCGGCTCGAGTTGCGCGATGCGCAGCCCGGGCCCGCCCAGATGCAGCGCGCCCTGGAGCCCGGCGAGAGGCACGTTCGTACGCATGGTCATGGTCACCTGCGCCGGACGGTCGGGCGAGACCAGCGCGTCGCACGGACCGCCGGTGCGACCCGAGTGGTCCCAGTCCACCAGCAAGCAGCCCAAGGACGGCGGGCAGGACTCGGCCACGCGGAACGGGACGCGCGTGGCGTAGGTGGTGTCCACCTTCGTCGAGTCGCACATGCTCACGATCATCAACTGGACAGGCAGCAGGTAGGCCCCGGGTGGCAGCGGCGGAAGCTCAACCGCGCCCGACCAGTGCTCCGGCAGGTCGTTGCACGGCCAGCCCATGCAGTCGTTGACCGCGGCGACGATGCGCACGATCGGCGGCCGCGGCTCCGGGCTCGCCTCCGGCGGCGGCACGACCTCGATGCGCCGGAACTGGAGGCAGTTGTTCGGGAACGTGCCCGCGATGAACACCGGGAACGGCTGGTGCGGGCAGACGGGCGGAGGCGGACAGCCGCGGCAGGGCGGTGGCGGGCCGATGCGGATCACATCCACGTAGGGCAGCGGGCCCTGCGGCGGCGGGCAGCCGATCTCGAACGCCAGCGAGTCGTGGTGGACGACGGTGCAGATGGCGCTGCTGTCGCCTTGCACGACATCGGCCACCACCTCCAGGGTCAGCAGGTGGTGGCCCGCGGCGAACGCGCCGAGCGGCAGCTCGACAGAGTCCGGGAAGCACACGGCGACCGCCGGGCAGACCTCCATCATGCGGGCGCGCAGCGCGAAGCCGCCGTCGGGCAGCGGCCCGGCGCCGATCAGGTCCACGCACGGCAGGCATGCCTCGAAGACGACGGTGACGCTGTCACCCGCGCACGGGTGCTCGGGGCGCAGGTGCCACCCGTAGGGAATCGGGCGGTCCTGCGGACAGGGCGCGGCGAGCGCGCCCGGGGCCGGGATGAAGAGCGCGACCAGCCCGAGCAGAGTCAGGGCGAGCGCGAGCAGCACGATGCGTGGGACGGGTCTCATGTCTCACCTGCCATTTCAGCCGGCGGCCTGGGCAACCGGCGAAGGAGTGCCTGCCCGGTCACATGGGGGTCTCGGAGGAGATGATTCGCCCCGCGGACCGCACCTGTCAATGGTTTCCCTGCGTTCGGGGCCATCTTCCGGGCTGACGGCAGGAGGCGCCGAGCGTACATTCCCCGGGTTCCTACACCCACTCCAATCCGGGAGGTCCCATGCGTCTGCCTCGGATCCCGTCCCCCGCCGTCGCGCTGGCCCTGGCCGGCGCCCTCGTGGCCCCTCCGGCCACCGCCCTGACCGCCCAGCACCGCCTCGGGCACGAGGTGGTCCCGACCTTCGAGTCCCTGCGGCTCGACCTCGACGCCGGGAAGCCCGGCTACTCCGGCACGGCGCGCATCGCCCTCAAGGTGGCCACGACCACCGACTCGATCCAGCTCCACGCCCGGGACCTCGAGCTCGTGAAGGTGACGCTGCGGGCCGCGAAGAAGGCCGTGCCTGTGTCCTGGACCGCGGGCGAGCACGGCATCCTCACCGTGCACGCGGCCGCGCCGCTCGCGCCGGGCACCGCGACGCTCGAGCTCGAGTTCACGAACGACTTCGACACCCGCGCGAACAGCCTCTACCGGCTCGAGACCGGCGGGCATGCCTACGCCTTCACCCAGTTCGAGACCAACGCAGCGCGCGAGGCGTTCCCGTGCTTCGACGAGCCCGAGTTCAAGATCCCCTGGCAGCTCACGCTCACCGTGCCGCGCGCTCACCTCGCCATCTCGAACACGCCGGTGGCGCGCGACACCGTGGTGGGAGCGAAGCGGCGCATCACCTTCGAGAAGACCCCGCCGCTCCCCTCCTACCTGCTCGCCATCGCGACCGGCCCGCTCGAGACCGTGCCCATCCCCGGCATGGGCGTGCCCGGGCGCGTGGTCACGGTGAAGGGCAGGACGAAGCTCGCGGGCGAGGCCGTGAAGACCGCGCCCCGGCTGCTGGCCGCGCTCGAGCGTTACTTCGGGCGCAAGTACCCGTACCGGAAGCTCGACCTGCTCGCGGTGCCCGAGTTCTGGGCCGGCGCGATGGAGAACCCGGGCGCGATCACCTTCCGCGAGGAGCGGCTGCTGCTGGACCCGAAGCAGGTGACCGCCGCGGAGCGCCGCCACCTCGTCACCACCATGGCGCACGAGCTGGCGCACATGTGGTTCGGCGATCTCGTCACCATGCAGTGGTGGGACGACATCTGGCTCAACGAGTCGTTCGCCTCGTGGATGGGCGACAAGGTGAGCCACGAGGTCTATCCCGAGTTCGACCTCGCCGTGGAGGAGCTGCGCGGCACGCAGCGCGCGCTGCTCAGCGACGCGCAGCCCTCGACCCACGCCATCCGCCAGAGCTTCGACGCGTTCGACCCCTACGACCGGCTGTTCGACGAGCTGTCGTACTCGAAGGGCCAGGCCGTGCTCGGCATGCTCGAGCAGTGGCTGGGCCCCGAGATGTTCCGCGCCGGCGTCCGCGACTACATCGCGGCGCACGCGTGGGGCAACGCCGTGGGCGCCGACCTGTGGAACGCGCTCTCGAAGGCGTCGTGGAAGGACGTCTCCGGCGTCGCCACCTCGTTCCTCGACCAGGGCGGCGCGCCGCTCGTCACCGT
>CAYHRW010000186.1:0-5799 GCA_964359105.1 uncultured bacterium | reverse complement strand
CTCCCAGTCCAGCTCGCCGGCTTCGAAGACCGGGCCCTCGGTGCAGCACATCGCCCACTCGCGGTTGCCGTAGAGCGACGGCGTCTTCGCGCCGTCGAACTCCGCGATGGCGCGCGCGCTGCGCGGCAGCGGGCAGCCGCGGCACACGCCGGTGCCGCAGGCCATCACCGACTCCATCGCGAGCCAGCACGACGCGCCGTGCCGCATGCCCCAGCGCGCGACCGCCTTGAGCATGGCGTGCGGGCCGCAGGCGTGGAGCGCCAGCGGGAACGCGAGCCGGGGCGAGAGGCGGTCGAGCGCGTCCAGCACGTTGCCGCGCGTGCCGCGGCTGCCGTCGTCGGTCGAGAGGTGGAGCCTTCCGCCCATCGCGGCGAGACGGCGGCGGGCGTCGTCGAGCCCGACCAGCAGGTCGCGGCTGCGCGCGCCGAAGACCAGCTCGCAGCGGCGGCCCTGCCGCGCCAGCGCGTCGGCGGCGAACAGCAGCGGCGCGATGCCGCGTCCGCCCGCGACCAGCACGGGCGTGCCGGGGCGCTCGAGCGGGTAGCCGTGACCGAGCGGCCCCAGCACCTCGACCCGGTCGCCCGCCGAGAGCGCGGCGAGCGCGCGCGTGCCCGTGCCGACCGGCGCGTAGAGGAAGCCCAGCCGGAGCCCGCCGCGGCGCCGCGTCACCGCCGCGACGCTCATCGGCCGCGGCCGCAGCACCGGGCTCGCCGCGGGCGGCAGCAGAATCTGGACGAACTGCCCGGGTGCGGGCGGCGCGAACGGCGCGGGCACGTCGAGGTCGAGCCACCAGTGGCCGGCGCCGTGGGGCGCCTGGCGGGCGATGATGCCTGCGGTCTGCCGCCACGCGCGCGGCGCTGCGATCACTTCTCCACCTTCGGGCGCGGCGGCGTGAAGACCGAGTCGCGCGCCCCCGGACGCTGCGGCGCGCGGCTCGAATCGGGCGGCGCGCCCGGGCCGTGCGTAAGGCTGGTGTCGGGCGCCGCGCCGGGCGGCTCGGGCGCCACCACCTGCGCGCTGTCGCCGCCAGCCGGCGTGAACGGGCTGTCACCCGCGAGGCCGGGCGCGCCGGTGGTGCTCGAGGCGTAGCGCGGATCCCAGCGCGGCCCGGACCGCGTCGCGGGCACCATGAACCCGCGCCGCGGCGGCGCACTGCCCGCGAGCCTGCCACCCGCGCGCAACGAGTCGGCAGGAGGTCCGAGCGGGGTCGGGCCGCCCGGCGGCGGCGTGAGCGTCGTCGTGTCGGGCGGCGCGAGCTTTCGCTCCGGCAGCTTGATGAGCTCGGCAGGCACCGCGATGCCGTCCATCTCCAGGTAATCGCGGGCCGCGAGCTGCGCCTCGGTCGCCGGGTACTGCTTCACCACCACCCAGAACAGCGAGTCGGCCTCGGCCCTGCGGTCGAGCTTGCGCGACAGCACCCAGGCCTCGGCGTTCAGCGCCTTCCCCGCCCACGGCGTGCCCGCGTACTGCTCCGCCACCTTGCGGTACTCCTCGAGCGCGCGCTCGGGCTTCTGGTGCTGGAACAGGTACAGTTCGGCGAGCAGGAACCCCGCCTCGGCCCGCTTGGCCAGCGTGTCGCCGCCCGCGGTGCGGAACTGCATGATGCGGTCGATGTTCGCCAGCCGCTGCGACGCCTGGGTGGTGAACGCCGAGGCGGGGAACTGGTCCTTGACCAGCGCGTACTCGGCGCGGGCCCGCTCGAAGTCCTCCGCCGCGATCTCGTACGTGTAGGCGATGCGATACTGCGCCTCGGCGCCGAGCGGGGTCTTCGGGTAGTCCTTGAGCACCGACTGGTACACCGCGAGCGCCTCGGCCTGCCGGCCCGCCAGCAGCTGCGCGGTGCCGATGCGGAGCATGAGCCGCCCGACGGGGTCGGCGCGGGCCGCGAGCTGGTAGCCGCCGGCCGGCGCACCCGCGCCGCCCGTGCTGCCCGCGGGCGGCGGGGTCTCGTGCGACAGCGCGTCCTTGAGGAGCGCCAGCTCCTGGTCGTGCTCGCGCGCCGCCTCCAGGCAGTCGGCCTCGCGCAGCAGGAAGCCGAGCCGTTCCTCGTCGGTGCGGGCCTGCAGGCCGAGCGCGTTGAAGTCCGCGCGCGCCTCCGCGTAGTCGCCCGCCGCATACAGCGCGTCCGCGCGCGCCGACCGCGCCCGGCTCACCAGCTTGCTCTTCGGGAAGCGCTCGAACACCTGCCCCGCCGCGACCGCCGCCTCGGAGTCGCGATGCGCCGCGGTCAGCGCGCGCGCGCGCTCGAGGTACGCGTACGGCGCGAGGTCGTTCTTCGGCGCGAGCTGCAGGAACTGCGCGAGCGCCTGCTCGGCATCCCGGTGCTTGCGCGCCTGGCGGTAGGCCACGCCCAGGAAGAACAGCGCCTCCGTCTTCTTCGGGCTCTGCGGGAAGCGCAGAGCGTAATCCTGGAGCATGGTGATGGCCTGGAGCGGGTCGTCCTTGCCGAGCAGCCCGCAGGCCCACAGCAGGTAGGCGTCGTCCACCCACTTCGACTTCGGGTAGTTGGCCAGCACCTTCTTCGAGTAGTCAATGGACTTGTTGTAGTTGACCGCCGACGACGCGCTGGTCTTCTCGACCGGGTACGGCAGCCCCTCGGTCGCCTTGAAGTAGTACTTCTTCGCCAGGTAGAAGGTGTTGTAGTAGGCGCACGACGAGGCGAGCAGTCCGAGCAGCGCGAGGGCCGCGATGCACAGGGAGGGGAACCGCCTCACAGCGTCTCCTGGAGGGTCGTCACGTCGAGCGGCCCGCGCGCCAGCGCCTCGAGCCCCGAGACCGCCGCGAGCGCCCCGGCGACCGTCGTGATCACCGGCACGCCGAGCGCGACCGCGCGCTCGCGGATCGCCCGCTCGTCGTACTCGGACGCGCGCCCCAGCGGGGTGTTGAGCACCAGCTGGATCTCCCCGTTCTCGATCAGGTCCACGGCGTTCGGCCGCCCTTCGTGCACCTTGAACACCTCGCGGCACGGCACCCCGTTCAGGCGCAGGAAGCGCGCCGTCCCCCGGGTCGCCACCAGTCCATACCCCAGCTCCACCAGCTTCTTCGCCATGAACGTGATGGCGCGCTTGTCCGAGTCGCGGATGCTCAGGAACACCGTGCCCGAGGCCGGCAGCGGGTCGCCCGAGCCCAGGTGCGCCTTGGCGAGCGCCCGGCCGAAGTCGAGGTCGCGACCCATGACTTCGCCCGTGGACTTCATCTCCGGGCCCAGCACCGTGTCCTCGCCCGGGAACCGGCCGAAGGGTAGCACGGGCTTCTTGACGCTGACGAGCCGGGCCTGCGGCGCCTCGGCGGGCGCGATGTCGGCGAGCCGCTCGCCGGCCATGACGCGCGCCGCCAGCCGCGCCAGCGGCAGCCCCACCGCCTTGCTCACGAACGGCACCGTGCGCGAGGCGCGCGGGTTCGCCTCGAGCACGTAGATCTGGTCGTTGCGCACCGCGAACTGGACGTTCAAGAGCCCGCGCACCCCCAGCGCGCGCGCCAGCTCCGCCGTGATCGAGCGGATCGCGCGCAGCGTCTCGTCGCCGAGCGTGAACGGTGGGATCACGCAGGTCGAGTCGCCCGAGTGGATGCCGGCCTCCTCGATGTGCTCCATCACCGCGCCCACCAGCACCGTCTCGCCGTCGGCGACCGCGTCCACGTCCAGCTCGAGCGCGCCCTCCAGGAACCGGTCCATCAGCACCGGCTCGCCGGCGGTGACCAGCGCCTCGGCGGTCAGCCACTCCTCGAGGTCGTCGGGCCCGTAGAGCACGCGCATGCCGCGCCCGCCCAGGACGTACGACGGCCGCACCAGCACCGGGAAGCCGAGCGTACGCGCGCACTGCCGCGCCTGCTCGTGCGAGGTCGCGGTGAGGCTCTCGGGCTGGCGGATGCCGAGCCCTTCGAGCAGCTCGCGGAAGCGCGCGCGGTTCTCCGCCAGGTCGAGCCCGTCCCAGGGCGTCCCCCACAGCGGCACGCCCGCGTCGTGCAGCGCTCTTGCGAGCTGGAGCGGGGTCTGGCCGCCGAGCTGGACGATCACGCCCACCGGCTGCTCGCGCTCGATCACGTTCATCACGTCCTCGACCGTGAGCGGCTCGAAGTAGAGCCGAGTCGAGACGTCGTAGTCGGTGCTCACCGTCTCCGGGTTCGAGTTGACCAGCAGCACGTCGAAGCCGCGCTCCTTCAGCTCGAGCGCCGCCTGCACGCAGCAGTAGTCGAACTCGATCCCCTGCCCGATGCGGTTGGGCCCGCTGCCGAGGATGACGACGCGCGGCCGCGCGCTCTCCGGCACCTCGTCCTCCTCCTCGTAGGTCGAGTAGAAGTAGGGCGTGACCGCCTCGAACTCGGCGCCGCAGGTGTCCACCGCCTTCATCACCGGCAGGATGCCGTGCGCGCGGCGGCGCTTCCGCACCTCCGGCTCGGCGAGGCCGAGCCGGTGCGCCAGGTGGCGGTCCGAGAGCCCGAGCCGCTTGGCCTCGCGGACCAGCCCCTCGCGCCACGGGGCCTCGGGGTCGCGGAGGGCGCGCTCGGCGAGCTGGCGGTCGGCCTCGACGATGCGGCGCATCTGGTGCAGGAACCACGGGTCCACGCCGGTGAGCCGCGCCAGCGCCTCCGGCGCCTCGCCGGCGGCGAGCGCGCGGAACAGGTCACGCAGCCGCTCGGGGCTGGGCTCCTGGAGCGAGCGCCGCAGCGCCTCGAGCTCGTCCGGCCGCGCCGCGTCCGGGAGCACGTCGGTGCCGCCGCGCTCAAGCGAGCGCCAGCCCTTGAGCAGCGCCTCGGGGAAGGTGCGCCCGATCGCCATCACCTCGCCCACCGACTTCATGCGGGTGCCGAGCCGCCGCTCGGTGGCGCGGAACTTCTCGAACGCCCAGCGCGGGATCTTGACCACGCAGTAGTCGAGCGTGGGCTCGAAGCAGGCCGGGGTCTTCTTCGTGATGTCGTTCGGGATCTCGTCGAGCGTCAGCCCGGCCGCCAGCAGCGCCGAGATCTTGGCGATCGGGAAGCCGGTGGCCTTGCTCGCGAGCGCCGAGGAGCGCGAGACCCGCGGGTTCATCTCGATCACGCGCATCTCGCCGGTCTCGGGGTGCACCGCGAACTGGATGTTCGAGCCGCCCGCCTCCACCTTGATCGCGCGCATCACCTTGAGCGCGGCGTCGCGCATGCGCTGGTAGCAGCGGTCGGTCAGGGTCTGCGCCGGCGCCACCGTGATCGAGTCGCCGGTGTGCACGCCCATCGGGTCGAAGTTCTCGATCGAGCACACCACCACGCAGTTGTCGCGGCGGTCGCGCATCACCTCGAGCTCGAACTCCTTCCAGCCGACCAGGCACTCCTCGATGAGGATCGAGCCCGCCGGGCTCGCGGCGATGCCGATGCGCGCCGCCTCGCGCAGCTGCCGCATGTGGTGGACCAGCCCCGAGCCGGCGCCGCCCAGCGTGAACGACGAGCGGATGACCAGCGGGTAGCCGAGCTGCTCGCCGAGCGCCACCGCCTCGGCGACGCTGGTGGCGTAGCCGCTGCGCGGCAGCTCGAGGCCGGCGACGAGCATCGCCTGCTTGAAGCGCTCGCGGTCCTCGGCGGTCTCGATGGCCTCGAGCGAGGCGCCGATGAGCCGGACGCCGTGCTTCTCGAGCACGCCGCGGTGCGCCAGCGCCACGGCGAGGTTCAGCGCGGTCTGCCCCCCGACCGTCGGCAGCACCGCGTCGGGCTTCTCCCGCTCGATCACCCGCTCGGCGATCTCGGGCGTCAGCGGCTCGACGTAGGTGCGGTCCGCGACCTCGGGGTCGGTCATGATGGTCGCCGGGTTCGAGTTGAGCAGCACCACCG
>CAYHRW010000185.1:0-5850 GCA_964359105.1 uncultured bacterium | reverse complement strand
CGCGCGACGAGCCGGTGCCGTACTCCTTGCCCGCCAGCACCACCAGCGGCGTGCCTTCCTGGCGATAGCGCTCGGCCGCGTCGAACACGCTCATCTGCGCGCCGCTCGGGTGGTGCACGGTGACGTTCCCCTCGGAGCCCGGCACCAGCAGGTTCTTGAGCCGGATGTTCGCGAAGGTGCCGCGCACCATCACCAGGTCGTTGCCGCGGCGCGCGCCGTAGGAGTTGAAGTCCTTCTTCTCCACGCCGCGCGACCTGAGCCAGCACCCCGCGGGGCTCTCCTCCGCGATGTCACCGGCCGGCGAGATGTGATCGGTGGTCACCGAGTCGCCCACCATGACGAGCACGCGCGCGCCGCGGATGTCGGTCAACGGCTCCGGCGCGAGCGTGAAGCCCTCGAAGAACGGCGGGTGGTGGATGTAGGTGGACTCGGGGTCCCACGCGTAGAGCTCGCCCTCGGGCACGCGGATCGCGTTCCACTTCGGATTGCCGGTGAAGACGTTCGCGTAGGTCTTCTCGAACATCTCGGGCTTGAGCGAGCTGGCCACCGCCTCGCGGATCTCCTCCTGCGTCGGCCAGACCTCGCGCAGGAAGACCGGGCGGCCGTCCTTCCCGGTGCCGAGCGGCTCGCTCTCGAGGTCCACGTCCACCGTGCCGGCGAGCGCGTAGGCCACCACCAGCGGCGGCGAGGCCAGGTAGTTGGCGCGCGTGAACGGGTTGATGCGGCCCTCGAAGTTGCGGTTGCCGGAGAGCACCGCGGCCGCCACGAGCTTGCCTTCGCCGATAGCCTTCGCCACCGGCTCGGGCAGCGGGCCGGAATTGCCGATGCAATTGTGCACCGCGACCGTGCCCGCCACGAACGCATGCAGGCCGTCCACCGCCAAGTCGAAGACCTCGCGCGTGCCGGCGGGCCGCCGGTCCACGACCTTCAGCGCCAGGGTGGGCAGCGTCGGGGATTCCTTCTCGACGCAGTAGCGTTTCGCCGCGTCCTCGCCGCGCGCCTCGAGCGGCGCGAACCATCCCCGGGCGCCGATCTCGCGGAACTGCTCGACGGGCGATGGGAAGCCGCAGGAGTCCCGGTGCAAGGGCCGGAATCCCCGCGCGCCCGGCGCGGGCAGCCGCGAGAAACGGTCGTGGCCCTCAAGCAGCGAATAATGAGGGAACACGGCCGTCTCGCGCTCGAGCAGCTCGGTCGCTGCCGCCTGGCGCGCCTGCGCGAAGGTCAGCTTCCGATGCTCGCGGTGTCGCTTCGTCAGGCGTTCCGACATCCACAGGCGTTGCTCGTGGATTCTGCCTACCGTGCGCCAATAAACCGCGGCCGCCGTAGCGCGCAGAGCCTTGTCCACGCAGTAACGGTAGCCCACCCGCTCGATGAACGAGAGCCCGTCCGGCATTACCAGCCGCACTTCCGTCCGGGGCTCACCGTCCGCCCCAGCGGGGTAGGTCGATGCGGCGCGGCGGACCGGATACTCGTATAGCTTGAATCCGTCGGTCCTCACCCCGCAGCGGCCAAGCAGGCGAACGATCTCGCCCATCAGCTCACGAAGCCGGGGGACGTGCTCCGTGCGCGCGACCTGGGAATACGCCGGAGGCGTCAGGATTGCCTCTTCCTCGCGGTCGCTCTGGCGATGGAGCGTGGGTGCCCAGCCGTCGGCCCCGAAGAGCCCGCCGAGGAACTCGCGCACGACCGCCGTAGGGCAGCGAGGATCGAGCACGAACGATGGCAGCGTCGACGGCTGGCGGATGCGCCGGCCGACGCGCACCCCCGGTAGCGCGCGGGTGGCGATGGTCAGCTCCTTCGGCAGCGCGATGCTCCACTTGCGATTGTCGTACCGCGTGCCGGCCGGGCGCTTGCCCGTGAGGCGCTCGATGTCGTCCAGGACGGCCTCGCGGTCCACGGCCTGGCCGACGTTCATCCGCCCCTGGCCGTCGACGCTGATCGAGCCATCGCTGAGCAGATGACCGACCAAGCGCGCGAACGCCAGCGTGCGGAGACGCTGCTCCGGCGCGTCCATCGCGAAGGTCCGTCCGCCCGCGCGCAGGGTGTATCCCATCTCGTCGGCGCCGGGCTCGTCGAGCGGCGCCTCCAGACCGACCACGACCCGGTCGCGCTCAGGCTCCAGCGCGTCGGCCCGCACCCAGCGCCCATCCGCGGTCAGGATCTCGTGGTCGGGGGTGCACACGAGCGTGCGCCCGTCCTGGAGCACGATCGAGACGCAGTCTCTCAGGCCCCGGGCCATCTTCTCCTTCTGGGTCGCCAGCGCGAGCCTGCGTTGCGCGTCGGGCCCGAGGAGCCGGGCATCGCCGGTATCCGACAGATCGTCGATCCGCCGCGCCGTGCCATCCGACATGAGCACCGGGGTGCCCGACGCGATGCAGGTCGTACACCCGTAGCCCACGATGTGGAACCCGAGCTGCTCGAGGTCACCGAGCAGCCCCGCCGCGCGCAGGTACTCGGTCACCACCCTGGAACCGGGCGCGAGGCTCGTCTTCACGTACGGCTTGGGCTTGAGGCCACGCGCGGCCGCCTTCCTCGCCAGCAGCCCCGCCGCCATCATCACCGACGGGTTCGAGGTGTTGGTGCACGAGGCAATCGCGGCGATCACCACGGCGCCGTGCCCGAGCTTCGGGCGGTCGCCGTCGAGGCCCGCCTCGACCGTGCGGTCGAGGTCCTCCGACGCCAGGCCATAGCCGCGCTCCTTGACCGGCGCCACCAGCGTGCGGCGGAACGCGCTCTTCATGTCGCGCAGCGCCACCCGGTCCTGAGGACGCTTGGGACCCGCGAGGCTCGGCTCCACGTCCGCGAGGTCGAGCGCGAGCGTGTCGGTGAAGGCGGGCTCCGGCGTGGCGTCGGTGCGGAACAGCCCCTGCTCCTTGCAATAGCGCTCGACCAGGCGGGCCGCGTCGCGCCGGCCGGTGCGCTCGAGGTAGCGCAGGGTCTCGTCGTCCACCGGGAAGAAGCCGCAGGTCGCGCCGTACTCGGGCGCCATGTTGCCGATGGTGGCGCGGTCGGGCAGCGGCATCGCCGCGAGGCCCGGCCCCGAGAACTCGACGAACTTGTCCACCACGCCCTTCTTGCGCAGCATCTGCGTGACCACCAGCACCAGGTCGGTCGCCGTCACCCCCTCGCGCAGCGAGCCGGTGAGCCTGAAGCCCACCACCTGCGGCGTCAGCATGGTGAGCGGCTGGCCCAGCATGACCGCCTCGGCCTCGATGCCGCCCACGCCCCAGCCCAATACGCCGAGCCCGTTGATCATGGTCGTGTGCGAGTCGGTGCCCACCAGCGTGTCCGGGTAGGCCACGGTCTCGCCGTCCTGCGTCGAGGTCCACACGCCGCGCGCCAGGTACTCGAGGTTCACCTGGTGGACGATGCCGGTCGCCGGCGGCACCACGCGCAGGTTCGAGAACGCCTTCGAGCCCCAGCGCAGGAACTCGTAGCGCTCGCGGTTGCGCTGGTATTCGATCTCGGCGTTACGCTCGAGCGCGCCGGCGTTCCCGAACACGTCCACCTGCACCGAGTGATCAATCACCAGGTCCACGGGCACGAGCGGGTTGATCTTCCGGGGAACGCCGCCCAGGCGCCTGACCGCGTCGCGCATGGCGGCGAGGTCCACGATGCACGGGACGCCGGTGAAGTCCTGGAGGATGACGCGGCCGGGCTTGAAGGGCAGCTCCGCTGCGTCGGTCGCCGCGGGGCTCCAGCGCGCGAGGCGCTCGACGTCCTCTTTCGTGACCTGGTAGCCGTCCACGTTCCGCAGCACCGACTCGAGCAGGATGCGGATCGAGAACGGCAGCTGGCCGAGCGGGACGCCGAGGGACTTCTCGAGGCGATCGAGACGATGGATGTGGAACGTGCCGTCGGGGGTGCTCAGCGCCGCACGGGCGCCGAACGGATCGTTCGGGCGGGCGTTCATGACACGTCCTTTCCGATATCGGGGCGCACAGGGCCCCGGGTCAGACGGGGGGACTCACAGGGTCCCCGGGAACGCGGCGGAGTATAGCCTCGCGGCATCCCGGAGGCGAGCACAGCCGGAAGCACTGCAGCACAGCCGGAAGCAGAGCTGGAAGCGCTCAGCACGCCCTCCGGATCACGACCAGCGAGATGTCGTCGGACTGCTCACGACCTGCAGCGAAGCGGTCCACCGACTCGAGCACCCGGGACAGCACGCCGTCTGCCGACATGATCGGGGCTCCCTCTTCAGCTTCCGGAGACGCCCGCGGAGGGCAGGACCCACCTCCAGAAGGCCGACAGCCTGTCGAGGGCCGCGAGCTTCAGCTCGGTCAGCCGGCCCGCCACAGACCCGAGAGCCACCCCGCACGGGGCCGATCGCCGCAGGTCCTCCTCCATGACCCGTTTCCTGAAGTCCTCGATCACCTTCCCGTCGGTAACGCACGCCAGGAACTCTTGCTGGAAGCGATAGCTCCACACGTCGAAGTTGGCCGAGCCCACCACCAGGACGCGCCCGTCCACCAGCATGGCCTTCATGTGCGTCATCCGGTCGCGGTAGAACCGGACGTCGAAGCCTGACCGCGCCGCGTGCCAGACCATCGCGTCCCGGCAGAGCCCCCAGTTGTTTCTCTCCGGCGTCACCACGGTGACGGCGACGCCCCGGCGCCGCGCCTCCGCGAGCCTGCCGCAGAAGGGGGAGGTGAGGTACGGGCACTCGACGTAGAGGCTCTCGCGGGCCCCGTCGATGAGCGCGAGGACGGGGGCGAAGGCATCCTCGTTGGACGCACCGTCGAGGCTGTGGAGGACGATCCCAGGAAAGGCCTGCCGCGCCTTCCGGTGCCTCCCGTTCCAGGTGCTCTCGAAGTCTTCCCGGAGGAAGCCGACCAGGTCCGGGTCCTCGATCCGCAGCATCAGGTCGTGCCAGAGGAAGTTGTGGTCGCTGAAGTTGATCCCGCCCAGGTAGGCCACCCGGCCGTCGATGGCCACCAGCTTCTTGTGGTTGCGGGCCGGGAAGCGCATGAAGAGCGGCCCCGCGGGGTTGGTGAACCGAACGGCGACGCCGCGGCTTCGCAGGCGGTCGATCATCCTCCGCGTCTCCCGGGCCTCGGCCCGGAGGCCGCGGTCCAGCAGGTTGCGCGGCGTCCACAGAAAGCGATCGTTGACGACGTGCCTGGTGAAGCTGTCGATCAGCACGCGTCGGTCCGGGGCCCCGCACGAGAGCAGCAGCTCGGCCATCCCCTGGCCGGCCGCGTCTCCCTCGAAGGACAGGGCCTGCGCGAAGACGTACCCTCGCGCCGCGTCCACGTCTTCCTTCAGGCGGCGGCAGAACTCGCCGGAGTCGACGAGCAGCCGGATCCTCACGACGTCATGCCCCGCGGCGTAGCGACCAGTCCGGCAGTCGCCGTTCCCGGCCGCTCGACCGCGGCGGTCGCCAGCGTCCACCAGTGCTTCATCGCGTCTCCTTCGACCGCAGGCCACGGGGGACGGTCGCTCGGGAGCGATATTAGGCGTCTCCTTCCCTCCTGTCCTCAGGAAATTCCGAAGCTCTCACAGCTCGACCGGCGGGATGCGGCGGGACCGAGACGTACGCTACGACCATGTGATTCCGGAAGCCGGCCTCGGGAAGAGGCATCTCGAGTGTGATTGACTGCGCGAGCTCGACGAGTTGCCCCAGCTCGGAATCGGCATCGGGTATCTGGGCGCGCGCGGCTATCCGAAGTACGGCTACTGGACGGCCACGCAGCACGACGATCCGATCCGCTCCCACCAGCAGGTCTTCGACGTCGCTCTGCGGGCGGGGCACTTCCTGCCGCTCGGAGACGGCGGCACGCGCTTCGACTGCGGCCTGGGCCCCGCGCTCTACTGGGTGAAGGAGACCGCCGACATCCGCTACGAGGTGCT
>CAYHRW010000184.1:0-5880 GCA_964359105.1 uncultured bacterium | reverse complement strand
AGCACCGCGAGCTGGGGCCAGAGCTCCGCGAGCCGCGCCTCGCGCCAGAACACCTTGACGTAGCCGTCGAGCGCCCACGCGTTGAAGGTCAAGAGCCCGATGCGCTGCATCCCCTCGCTCATGAGGAACCGCGGGAACATGCTGCCGCCCAGCGCCGACATCACCAGGATGACGAGCGTGGCGATCCCGCCGAGCTGCTGCCGGGTGCGGCACGCGGTGGCGAGCACCAGCCCGAAGCCCGCGGCGGCCGCGGCGGTCGCCACCGTCATCACCGCGAAGCCCGGCAGGTGGCCGATGAGGTCGAGGTGGAAGACCAGCATGCCCCACACGAACATCACCAGGATCTGGAGCGCCCCGAGCAGCGCGAGGTGGATCCACTTCGCGGCCAGCAGCGTGCCCATGCCCACGTCGGTGGAGAGCACGCGCTCGAGCGTGCCCGATTCCTGCTCGTCGAGCAGCGCGCCGCCGCCCGAGGCGCACGAGAACAGCAGGAACATCACGGCGATCCCGGCGGCGTAGAACGAGATCATCCGCCCGCTGCGTTTCGGGTCGCCGAGCAGGTCGGTGACGCGCGTGGCGACCAGCGTCATGGGCTCGCTGGCGGCACTGCCCCGGAGCAGGTGCGCGGCCGCGCGCTGGAGCTGGCCAACCACGACCTGCGAGGCGACCGGGTCCGAGACGTCGCGCAGCACGTCCACCTTCACGGCGGTGCCGCCGAAGCCCGGGAACGCCGCG
Source organism: uncultured bacterium (assembly GCA_964359105.1). Taxonomy (GTDB): domain Bacteria; phylum Eisenbacteria; class RBG-16-71-46; order RBG-16-71-46; family RBG-16-71-46; genus JACRPT01. The sequence goes on along the minus strand of CAYHRW010000184.1, from coordinate 5,145 downwards.
CCCCACCCGGAAGGGATCACGACCGCGGCGGGGAAGTCGCCCGCGCGCACCAGCTCCGCGGCGCGCGTACGATCGAGCGCGGCCCGCACACCGCCCGCCCGCGCCGAGTCGCGGACGCGCAGGCTCGAGTCGGCCTTCAGCGCGGCGACGAGTTGCCCGCTCGCGAGCGAGCAGTCCTCGTCCACCACCCCCAGCGCGATGCGCGGCATGCTCTCGATGGACGCGCGCCCGAACACCATCGCGAAGATCGAGAAGAACGCGACCGGGAGGACGAAGGTCATGATCTGCGCGACGCGGTCGCGGCGCAGGCTGATGCGGGCGATGCGCAGCAGGGTGGAGATCATTCGCGCAGCTCCTTGCCGGTGAGCTTGAGGAACACCTCGTGCAGGCCGTGGCGGCGCACCTCGACGTCCTCGACGCGGCAGCCGGCTGCGCGCACGCGCTCGATCAGCGCGGGCAGCTCGGCGCCCACGTCCGCGACCTCGGCGGCGAGCCGCGCGCCGCCGTTGGTCGCCGTGAATCCCTCGATCGCGGCCCGCGGCAGGCGGTCGAGCGTGAGCACCAGCGTGCGGCCGCCGCCCAGCGTGCGCTCGATCAGCTCGCCGAGCGTGCCCGCCGCGATCACCTTCCCGTGGTCGATGATGACCACGCGGTCGCAGCGCGCCTCGGCCTCCTCGAGCTGGTGCGTGGTGAGGAGCAGCGAAGCCCCCCGCGCGCGCAGCCCGGCGAGCATCTCGTAGATGCGCTCGCGGCTCTGCGGGTCCACCCCCACCGTGGGCTCGTCGAGCAGCACCACCTCGGGCTCGTGGAGCACGCCGCACGCGATGTTGAGCCGGCGCTTCATGCCACCCGAGAAGTTCTTCACCGGCTCCCTCGCGCGGTCGGCGAGGCCGGTCCAGTCGAGCGCGCCCGCCACGCGCTCGCGCAGCGCGGGGGGCGACACGCCCTGCAGGCGGCCGAACACCTCGAGGTTCTCGCGCGCGTTGAGCAGCGGGTAGAGCGCGATCTCCTGCGGCACGATGCCGAGGCCACGGCGGGGCGCGGTGGCGGCGAGCGCGCGGCCCGCCAGCTCGACCGTGCCGCGGTCGAGCCGCACCCGGCCGGCGACCGCGCGCAGCAGCGTGGTCTTGCCCGCGCCGTTGGGACCGAGCAGCGCCAGCAGCTCGCCGCGAGCGAGCGCGAGCGACGCGCCGGCCAGCGCCTGCACCGCGCCGAACGCCTTGTGCGCGTCCGCGACGCGGAGCACCGGGTCGGCAGCGATGCCCGGGGCGGGAACGGTCATCGCGCCTCCCCCGCTCGGATGAGACGACGTTCCGGTCGCATGCGGGCATGCTCGCACGCGGCAGCCGCAGGCGACAGGGCCTTCACGACGAACGGTCGAACCGGCCGGACGAACGGTCGCCGGGTCGAGCGGGCGAACACCAGCGCCTGCGAGCGGGTGCCATCGCCGGCACGTGGACCCCGGCGTACGTCGTCGAGGTGGGCCCCGGGTTCCGGCCCGCTGGCCGCGCCACCCGCTCCGGCCCCGCGGCGGGGCGGGGCTCCCCGCGCCCTCCTACCTCTCTTCCGCCTCCTCTTCCGCCGCCGCCGGCTTCTCCGGACCCGAGACCGCCTGGCCGTGCACCGTCACCGCGGCGCCGTGCTCGTAGACCAGCTTCCCGCCGCGGAAGCCGGCGACCGCGACCAGCGCCGCGGTCGCGAGGAGGAGCAGGAACGCGAGACCCGAGACCGCGGTGCGCCCGCGGCGCACGATCGCGGCGGCGATGCGCGCGACCAGCGCGGCGATCCCGACCCACAGCGCGAGCTCCCCGGCCTCCTCGTGCGCGTCCACGGCCTGCTCGGGCACGCTGAAGCGCTCGGCCCGCTCGCCGGCGGGCTCGCCCGAGAGCACCGCGGCGCCGGCGCCGAGCACCCCGAAGACCAGCAGCGCGAAGGCGGCCTTGCGCCACCATTCGAGGTCGGCAAGACGGCCGATCACGTCGAACAGCAGCGCGACCAGGATGAGCGCGACGGGGAAGTGGACGAGCTGCGGGTGGAACGGTGCGAGGAAGTCCATGGAAGGTCTCCTGGGTCCCGTGGAGAGTGCGAGCCCGGAGCAGTCACGGGCCGCCGCGGCGCGCGGCCGGAGACTGGCCCGGGCGCCCGCAGCGTAATGCGATGACGCATGCGCGCCAAGTTGATAGATTGCGGCCACCGTGTCGAGTCCTTCCTCCGGCGCCGCGCGCGTCCCGCACCTTCTCCGCTCGCTCGCGGGCATGCTGCTCGTGCTCGCCCTGGACGCCGCCCTGCTCGCGGTCGGCGTGGGCGGTGCGGGAGCCCTGCTCGATCATCCGCGGGCGCTCGCGCTGCTCGCGGTGTGGGCCGCGGGCGGCTCCTGCCTCGCGCTCATGCGCCCGGTGCGCACCCGCGACCCGGTCGAGCGGTACGCCGACCAGCAGGTCGTGGTCGCGGTGTTGTTCCTGGTACCGCTCGTGGCCCCGATGCTCTCGGCCTGGTGCGAGCGGCTCGGCTGGTGGCCGCTCCCGGGCGGCGCGGCGCTGCACTGGGCGGGCGTGGCGCTGGCGGCGGCCGGCTTCGCGCTCCGCATCCTGGCGATGGGGCGGCTGGGCTCGCGCTTCTCACCGCTCATCGAGATGCAGCGCGGCCACGCGCTCGAGACCGGCGGCGTCTACGCGCGCGTGCGCCACCCCGGCTATGCCGGCGCGTGGCTCGCGAACCTCGGCGCGATCCTGACCTTCGGCAGCGGCGCGACGCTGGCGCTGGCGCTGGTGATGGCGCTCGCGCAGGAGGCGCGGGTGCGGCGCGAGGAGGCCGCGCTCGAGGCCGCCTTCGGCGACGCCTACCGCCGCTACCGCGAGCGCACCGGCCGCTACCTGCCGCGCGCCGGGCGTTGAACCGGGGCGCGGCCCAGGCGTAGAATCCGCACTCCGCGCGGCCGTGACCGGCGGCCCCCTCTCCATCCCCAGAGGAATGAAACGCTGAAGATCCTCCGCCGCACCGGTCTTCCGGTCGTGCTGCTCATCGCGCTGGCCGCGCCCCCGGCGCGTGCGGTCCTCGACATTGATGACCGCGGTCCGGTGCTCGTCGCCGGCAACTTCGCCATGCGCGTCACCAACGCCGGCATCCTCGGCAACGCCTTCTTCGACCGCGGGCTGTCCTTCGACCCTTCCTTCGAGTTCCCCAGGGGCTCGGGCCACGAGGGCCTGAGCCGCGCCGAGTTGTGGGTGGGCGCGCGCAACGCCCAGGGCCACCTGCGGGTCTCGGGCGGGCCGATGCTGGAGTGGCGTCCCACGCTCGACCCCGAGGACCGGGTGCTCACCGGCTGGGCCGGGCGCCCGGGATCGAAGCGGGGCTACGACGACGACGGCGACGGAGCGGTGGACGAGGAGATCTTCAACGGCCGGGACGATGACGGGGACGGCGAGGTGGACGAGGACCTGGGGTTCCCCTCGCAGCAGGTGCTGGCGGCGGACTACGTGGATGACCGACCGGAGGCGGTGGCGTACGGCTATCCGAACGGGGAGCATCACGAGCCGCTGGGCTTGTCGGTGCACCAGGAGTGCTACGCCTGGTCGGTGCCGGGCTACGACGCCATCGCGGGGGTGCAGTTCACCATCACGAACCACGGGGACGCGACGCTCCAGCAGCTCTACATGGGGCTCTACTGCGACCTCGACTCGCGCGGCCGCAACGAGCCCGGCGGGCACGTGAACGACGAGGTGGAGTGGCGCACGATCCAGAATGTGTTCGACGAGGGTATCGCGCGCACCCGGGCTGGCAACTACTACCTCAAGAGCTGCATCACGACGCTGCGCCGGACGGTGCCGGTCGTGACCGATGCGCGCCTCGGGACGGATCTTCCCGACGTGACCGTGATCCCGCTCAGTCACACCACCGATCCGCTCGCCATGATCACGAACTTCGCCTTCCCGGGCGCGAAGGCCGCACACGACGCAGCGCGTGCGCCGGCCCGCGACACCTCGTTCCACAACGCGGTGTTCGCGCAGGACATGCCGCCCGGGCAGGGCGGGCCGCCGGTGGTGGACGGCGACCGCTACGAGGCGCTGGCGGGCCGGTACCCGAACGCGCCGCCGGGCCACGTGGGCGACCCTGCGGTGCTGCTCGCGTGCGGGCCGTTCGTCCGGCTGGAGCCGGGACAGTCACTCGAGTTCACGGTGGCGTTCGTGGCGGCCGACGACATGGACACGCTGGTGGCCGCCATGGAGCGCGCCGTCTACCTGCACCACGGCCAGCGCCTGAACCAGGTCCGCGACTCGACCGGGATCAGTCCCGATCTCTACACCGAGGGCGTCTCGGGGCTCAACGGCCACGAGGTCTGCCTCGAGCCGCCACCAGGCCTCACCTTCACCTACGACCCGCACTGCCCGGACAAGTTCCTCATGGAGCTGCTGCACGCGTGCGAGCTCCCGACGTGCTTCGGCGACTGCTGCCCGCCGGGCATCAGCTCCCGCGAAGTCACCTACGCGCCCGGCCACTGCGTGTGGACCGACCTGGACTGCGACCTGTGCACCGGCTTCGAGGGTAAGGAGACGGTCCTGCGCTGGCTCGACCCGGGCACCGTGCCCCCGGCGCCCGCGTACCGCACGCGGCGCGGCGACCACCGCGTGACCATCGCCTGGGACAACCTGCCGGAAGTGCTGTTGAAAGGCGGACAGGCCACCTCGCCCGGCTACGCGTTCGCGGGCTACCGGCTCTACCGGCTCTCCGACTGGTCGCGCCAGTCCCAGCTGCCGCCGGCCACGAAGTGGCAGCTCATCGCCGCCTTCGGGCGGGACACGCTCGAGCACGAGCTGCCGCTCGCCGCGATCACCGACAGCACGCTCGACTACGACTACGTCCTCTACGGGGAGAGGCACTACCCGGTCGGACGCTACCGCGTGATGGACCTGGAGGTGCTGAACGGCTTCGACTACCTCTACGTGGTGACCACCGTCTCGGAGAAGCGCACGTCGGCGGGCGGCGTCTACCAGGTCCAGCGCCTCGAGAGCCCGCTGGTGGCGTCCATAGACTCGATCGTGGTGCCGCACCTCACCGCGCGCCAGGACGTCTCGCAGGTCTGGGTGGTCCCGAACCCCTACCGCGCCCACGCGCCCTGGGACCGCCCGCCGGTGCCGGGCGACCCGT
>CAYHRW010000183.1:4614-5933 GCA_964359105.1 uncultured bacterium | reverse complement strand
CCCCGCCGGGCGCCCGCTCTACTCCGGCCGCCAGGTGCCGGCCGCGAGCGCGGTCATCGTCCTCTCGACGCGGCGCTCGATGGCCTCGGGCCCCGGCCGCCCATCAGCTCCAGCTTCGCGGTGAACTCGATCTTCGCCATGCCCGGTCTCCTGCTTCGGCCTCGACGCTTCGCCACGGGATCACGAACTCGAGCGCGCCGCGTGCTGCGGAGTGCGGGCGTCCGGACCCGCTCCGCGCTTCAGCCGAGCGCGCGCCGCAGCGGTGCGGCGAGCTTCGCGGGCTCCACGCGACCGAGCACGGTGCGCTCGGCCGCCGTGAACGCGGCGAGCGAGCCGAGCGCGTCGGCCACGCCGGCGAGCACGGCGTCCAGCTCGAGCGGCCGCGCCCCCTCGGGCGCGGGCGGCGCGGCGCCCTTCACCAGCCACGGCTCGAAGTGCACGCGCTTCACCTCGAGCCGCCTCTCGGCGCGATGGAGCTTGGCGTCGAGCCGGCCGACCAGCGCGCCGTCGTGGAGGATGGGGAGCGCGTAGTAGCCGTGCACCCGTTTGTGCCCGGGGGTGTAGACCTCGATGCGGTAGTCGAAGCCGAACAGCCGGCTGGTGCGCTCCCGGTGCCACAGGAACGAGTCGAAGGGGGAGAGGAGCGTGGTGCCGGCGGACGCGCGCCGCCGGCGCGCCGCGGCCGCGAGCGCGGGCAGGTCGCGGGCGAGCGCGATCCACGGCCCGCGCTGGCCCTCGACCTCGATCTCGACCGCCTCGCCCGATGCGAGCAGCGCCTTCAGCGCCCCGCGGCGCCCGGCCGCGCCGACGCGCGGGAAGGTGAGGTACATGCGCAGGTCGCTTTCGGTCGCGGCGCCCATCGCGTGGAGCGAGCGCACCAGGTGCCAGCGCAGGAACTCCTCCGCCGGCAGCGGCTCGCGCGTCACCGCATCCGGCAGCACGCGCTCGGCCAGGTCGTAGCGCTTCTGGAAGTGGACGCGCGAGTGCACCAGCAGCCGCCCGGTCATCCACAGGTAGTGGAGCGCGAACGTCGCGGGCTTCCAGCTCCACCAACCCTTGCCGCCGCGCGGCCACGCGTGCCGGAAGTCGGCGTTGGCGAGCGGCCCGCGCTCGCGGATCGCCTGCTCGACCGCGGCGACCACCTTCGCCTGCTTCCGCAGCCACTTCGACCAGCCGGTGTGGTGGAACCGGTAGTCGAGCATGGCGCGCCGCCACGCCGGGAAGTCCGCGACCGGCACGAAGCACGCCGCGTGCGCCCAGTACTCGAACAGCACGCGGCGGCGGTAGAGGAGCCGGTCGAGCGCCGCGCGGTCGTAGGC
>CAYHRW010000183.1:0-4514 GCA_964359105.1 uncultured bacterium | reverse complement strand
AGGTGGCAGGGGTCGTGGTAGCCGACGCGCAGCGGCCTGGCGGGATCGCGCGCGGAGTGGAGCGTCACCGGCTCGGGCAGCCCGAGCTTCTCCAGCACCTCCGAGATGTCGCGCACGCGCGCCGCGAAGCCCGCAGCCTCGCCGCCGAGCGAATCCTCGCGCAGCAGGTGCCCGGCCTCGCGCAGCGCCGCGCCGCAGCCCGCCGAGTCGGTGACCACGAAGTCGCAGCCGCCGGGCTCGAACGCCTGCACGTTGGCGCGGGCGAGGGCGCGCGCCTCGTCCCTGAGCCCGGCGTGGGCGTGGAGCGCGCCGCAGCACGTCTGGGCCTGCGGCACCGTGACCTCGCAGCCCGCCAGCACCAGCAGGCGCACGGCGTCGTGATTCAGCCGCGGGAACATCGTCTCCATCACGCAGCTCGTGAAGAACGCGGCGCGGGCCTTCGCCACGCCCGCGGGATGGAACACCAGCGCGTCGGCCCGCGCCTCCATCGTAGCGCCGGGCGGGAGCGCGTCGGCCACGCGCTCCAGCGCGCGCTCGCGGCGGGGCAGGAGCGGCGGCGTCATCTCCCAGCCCTGGAGGGCGAAGCGCGGCAGCAGCCGCCGCGCGAGTGACGAGCGCACGAGGGCGGCGAGCGGCGCGCTCTGCCCGAGGCGCAGCAGGTCGGCGGCCAGATGCATGCGGCCGCGGTCGGGGAGGAGGTTGCGGAGCGCCCAGCGGCCGAGGCGGCGCGCCAGCGTCGGCCGCACCGCGCGACGTTCGAGCTGGCCGCGCGACTCCTCGAGCAGGCGCGCGTACGGCACGCCCGCCGGGCACACCGTCTCGCAGGCGCGGCAGGCCAGGCAGTTGTCGAGGTGCTCGAGCAGCGGATGGCTCGGCGCGATGCGGCCCTCGGAGAGCCCGCGCATCAGGTAGAGCCGCCCGCGCGGCGAGTCGGGCTCGATCTTGAGCGTGCGGTAGGTCGGGCAGGCGGTGAGGCACAGCCCGCAGTGGATGCAGGTGCGCAGGTCGGCACGCGCCGGCGCGTCGCGGTCGTCGAACCAGTTGAGCCCGGCGGCGCGCGGGAGAGGAACGCCACTCATGGCGCGCAGCATAGCATCGGGGACCTCCGCGCTCGGAGCGCCCGGGGCCTCGCCCGCGGCGTGACGCGCGGCCGCCTCCCTCGGTCCCGTACCGCCCAGGAACGCCTCGCCCCGCGCGATGCGCGCGCGCGCCTCGGGGTCGAGCGCGCCGCGCCGCCGCAGGTCCTCGAGCGCGCGCCGGCTCTCGTCGCGGCGCCCGATCTGGGCGGCCGTCTCGGCCCACGAGAGCCCGGCCTCGGTGAGCGAGGAGTCGCGCTGCCACGCGGTCTCGAGCGCACGGCACGCGCCGGGGCCGTCGCCCGCGAGCTGGGCGCACAGCCCGTCCTCGAGCCACCAGGCCGCGGGCGCTCCGGGCCACGCCAGCGCCGCGCGCCAGGCGGGCAGCGCCGCGGCGTAGTGCCCGGCTTGGCCCAGCACTCTCGCGCGCACCGCGAGCCGCCCCGCCAGGAGATCGGGCGCGACCACGCGCCGCGGCGCGGCATGGGATGCGGCGCGCGCGGCCCACCAGGCCTCGAGTGCCGCAAGGCGCGCGGGCACGGTCCGGTAGACGGTGATGGTGGGGCCGGCGCGCCGTCCGCCCGGCGAGCAGTAGGCCACGTCCGCGAAGCGCTCGAGCCCGGCGTAGAAGTCGGACTGGGCCGCGAAGCGCGCGGGGTCCGCGAGGTAGCGCGCGCTCACGCCGGTGCTGGTCACGACCAGATCGAAGCCGGCGCAGGCGGGCAGGTCGTAGAACGGACCGGAGATCTCCGGGTCGGGGAAGCTCATGGGCAGCACGTCCACCCAGTAGGCCGGCCCGCGCGCCAGGGCCGCGCGCCAGCCCGCCGAGAGACCGGGCCTCTCCGCGCCGGCCACGCGCTCCATGCGGTCCGGGAGCTCCGGGCCCGCGCGCTCGACGAGCACCGCCGCGCCGTCGGGCACGTGCGCGAGGAACCAGTCGCGCGCCAGCGCGCGCGCGTCGGGCCGCAGGTACTCGTTCATGAAGCGCGCCCAGGGCAGGCCCAGGCCGAGCATCGCCAGGGCGCATGCCGCCAGGACGGCGCGCCGCAGGCGCGGGTGCGCGAGGGCGTCGCGCACCGCGGCCGCGCCCAGGGCCAGCGCGGGCGGGTAGGCCGGCAGGAGATAGCGCGGGAACGGCGTGGGCACGAGCCCGAAGACCGCGAGGTAGACGAGCAGGAACGCGAGCAGTACGAGGCGCGGCCGCGCGCGCCGCCGCAGCACCCACGCCGCGGCCCCGAGGAGCAACGCGTAGAGCGGCAGCCCCAGGTCGTGCGGCAGCACGTCGAACAGGTAGGCCGGGGCGGCGAAGTGGCGCGCGGCGCCGGCCGGGCCCTCGGTGAGCACGTTGGCCCCCACCACTACGTCCGACCAGCGCTTCGCCAGATCGAGGAACGTGAAGGGCGTGGTCAAGGCGAACGCGGCCACCGAGACCGCGGCCGCGCCCCACAGGCGCCCGTCGCCAAGCACCGCCGCACCGCGCCGCCCGCCCGGACGCCAGGCGTGCGCGAGGACCAGCGGCACGGCGAGCAGCGCCGGTGCGTACTTGCAGGCCGTGCCGAGCCCGAGCCAGAGCCCGCCCCGCAACGAGTTGGCGAGCCGCCCGCGCTCGAGCACGTCGAGGGACGCGAGTAGCCCCAGCACGGTGAAGAGCGTGAGCAGCATGTCGGGCGAGACCACGAGCGCATGCCGCAGGAAGAGGGGATCGAAGGCCAGCACCAGCGCGACCCAGGGCCCGGCCGCGCGCCCCGCCAGCCGCTGCGCCAGCCGCGCGGCCGCCACGATTGTGACGAGCCCGATGAGGATGGCGGCCAGCATGGCGGGGCCGCGCAGGAGGTCGGGGTCGAGCGTCGCGGCCGCGTTCAGGTCGGCGGGGCCCGCGTAATGTCCCGTGAGCCGGCCCACCATGACCTGCGCGGCCTGCACCAGGAACCAGACGTAGACCGAGAGATGCGGCCAGATGGCGCTGTGCGGGTTGGGATCGAAGCCGTGGCCGCCGAATCCCCACAGGCGAAGCGCCCAGCCCACGGGGACGTCCTCCTCGAACCAGGCCGGCCCGCCGCGCTGCGCCCACAGGACGAGCCGCAGGACGAGCGCGACCGCGACGGCGGCCCAGAGCGCCGGCTCGCGGAGCGGGCGCGCGAGGCTCGATAGGACCGGCGCGGGGCTCGTGGCGCTCACGCCCGCATGGTAGCAGAGGCCCGCGCGGCTCACCCGCGACTACACCCCGAGCTGCACCGCGCTGGAGCTCGTCAGCCAGGGCCCGCGCGACACCCGCCCACGGTCCGGCGCGCGCGCCGACTCCGCGCGGGTCGAGATGGGCGGGGATCGTGCGGATCGTCGCCGGCGCGGTGACGAACGTGACGAGCTTCGTCGCGCGGCCGCAGCGCGGGGGTGCGGGCCGCAGCGGGCGAAGCCGTGCTCGACAGGGGTCTCACACCGGGCGCCATCTCGAACTCTCGCGCATGCGAGTTCCTAGTCTTTGTCCTCGATCTCGAGATGGAAGCGGTGGAGGAAGCGGTGGTAGATGGGCGCGAACATCACGCCCACGATGACCAGGAACGCGATCCCCGAGAACAGCGCGTAGAACGAGGCGAACCACTTCTCGGCGGCGGGGATCACCTGCCGGTTGTCCACCGGGCCCATGCCACCGAGGATCATCGAAGCGTTGTAGAGCGAGTCGAGCCAGGAGAGCCCGCCCGCGACGTGGTAGCCCACCACGCCGATCCCGAGCGCGCCGGCGATGACCGCGAGGCCGAAGAGCAGGCCCCGCGCCATGCGATGCAGGAAGTCGCGGTACGGGAGCAACGGCTCGGCCCGATGCTCGAACGGCATCATACGCTCGCGGCGTCTGTGCTTCTTCATGGCACCAGCACGATCTTCCCGAAGTGCTCGCTCGCTTCCATGCGCCCGTGCGCGCGGCGGGCCTCCGCGAGCGGCATCACCGAATCCACCACCGGCGCGAGCTTCCCGGCGCGGGCAGACTCTAGCACCTCGGCCGTGTCAGCGCGGCTCCCCACGTGCGAGTGATGCACCGTGAACTGCCGGCCGGACAGCAGGTCGACGAATCGCAGGTGCCGGCCGCCCGTTCCTGGCGAGCGCGGCGACCGCGCTCTCGAACGACACTCCACAAGACGACCACCCCCGCGAACGAGGGTGGTCGCCGTTGACATCGGGACATTCCAGGCTACCGATAGAGCGCTTTGATTCGCCCCCAGGTCGTCGGTTGCGTGGGCGTGGCGGTCAACTCGGTCGTGACGCCCGATTCGGACCCGCCGTCGTTCACCGCGTCGTAGTTCTGCACCCCCGGGACGGTCGGACCCGTCCAGTCGAACGTGACCGAGCAGACCAGCACGCCGTTCGAGGGGATCTTGGCGCCCGCGACCGTGGTGCGGAAGCGGATCTTGTAGTTGAAGTTCGGCGCCACCGGGCCGAGCTTCG
>CAYHRW010000182.1:4487-5948 GCA_964359105.1 uncultured bacterium | reverse complement strand
CTACCAGGGCGACCGCATGCCCCAGCTCACCGTGCGCGCGGTCGTCATGGGCATGTTCCTGGGCGGGGTGATGGCCTGCTCCAACGTGTACGTGTCGCTCAAGACCGGTTGGAGCCTGGGGGTGGCGATCACCTCGTGCATCCTCGCCTACTCGATCTTCGCCGCGCTCCGCCGGGCGTTCCCGCGCTGGTTCCCGGCCTACTCCATCCTCGAGAACAACGCCATGCAGTCCACCGCCTCGGCGGCGGGGACCATGACCTCCGCCGGGATCGCGAACGCCATCCCCGCGCTCATGATGCTGAACCCGGACCTGCTGCCGCAGGACTTCGCGCACCGGATGATGTGGCTGATCCCGTGGGTGATCCTGATCTCGTGGATGGGCGTGTTCCTGGCGGTACCCACCAAGCGGCAGATGATCAACATCGAGCAGCTCCCGTTCCCGACCGGCACGGCGGCGGCGGCCACGCTGCGCTCGCTCCACGCGCACGGCGGCGAGGCGGCGCGGCAGGCGAAGTCGCTGTTCCTCGCCCTCGGGCTGGGCGGGCTCATCGCCTGGATGCGCAGCGCCGAGGCATCGTGGCTGCTGCGCACCCCGATCGCGTGGATGCCGAAATGGGCGCTGTTCACCGAGTGGTCGGCGCCGGCGTGGGCGCCGTGGCTCAGGTATCCGAAGTTCCACGACACCTGGGGCACGAGCTGGATCCGCATCGGCTCCTGGAAGGGCGAGCCGCTGATGCTCAACCAGGTCACGATGTCGCTCGAGGGCTCGCTGCTGTTCATCGCGGCGGGCGCGATCATCTCGTTTCGGCAGGCGTGGAGCATGCTGCTGGGCGCGGTCGTCAATTTCTGCTTCCTCGCGCCGCACTTCCTGGCCGCCGGCGACATCGCCGAGCCCACGTTCCGGAAGATCTCCTCGTGGAGCCTGTGGATCGGCGTGCCCATGATGGTGACCTCGGGGCTGCTGCTCTTCTTCCTCAACTGGCGGAGCGTGGTGCGGGCCTTCAGCACGGTCGCCGCGTTCTTCCGGCGGCGCGCCGGCGCGGACCCGCTCGAGCGCATCGAGGTGCCGGGCTCGTGGTTCATCTTCGGCTACGCCGTGCTGGGCGTCGCGGTCGTGGCCCTGGGCCACGCGCTGTTCGGCATCCAGTACTGGATGGGGGCGGTGGCGGTGCTCACCACGTTCCTGCTGGTGGTGGTCGCGACCCGCGCCGCGGGCGAGACCGACATCACCCCGGTCGGCCCGATCAGCAAGATCACGCAGCTCACCTTCGGCGCGCTCGCGCCCGGCGACGTGAGCGTCAACCTGATGACTGCGAACATCACCGCCGGGGCCACCAGCCACGCCGCCGACCTGCTCCAGGACCTCAAGAGCGGCTACCTGCTGGGCGCCAATCCGCGGCAGCAGTTCTTCGCGCAGTTCTTCGGCGTGCTGGCCGGCGGGCTGGCGGTGGTGCCGGTCTA
>CAYHRW010000182.1:2705-4387 GCA_964359105.1 uncultured bacterium | reverse complement strand
GCCTTCACCATCAACGGCTTCAACGTCGTCTCGTTCTTCATCGGCTCGGTGCTCGCGCTCGCGTTCAAGAAGGCGAAGCCGAAGCTCGCCGGGGAGTTCACGGTGCCGGTCGCGTCCGGCATCATCGCCGGCGAGAGCCTGATGGGCGTCTCGATCGCGTTCCTCAGGATCTTCAGGGTGCTGGGCTGAGCCGGCGCGGGCTGCCCTCCCTCCGCCGGCCCCCGGGCGCTCTCCGGGGGTCGCGCTGATCCCACGCGTGCGCAGAAAGCCCTTGTGCCGGACCGCGCCGAGCCTCCAGACTCCCGCGGCTCCTCGCCACATCCGCAGCCACCACCACCGGGGGAGATGACCGTGGCCACCGCGACCGTTCCCGACGCCGAGCGGCCGAAGACGCCGGAAGAGATGGAGCGCCACTGGTTCGAGCACGTCTACGCCGGCGACCGCATGCCGCAGCTCACGAAGCGCGCGCTCATCATGGGCATGCTGCTCGGCATGGTGATGGCGTGCTCGAACGTCTACGTGGGTCTCAAGGCGGGCTGGGCGATGGGGGTGGCGATCACCTCGTGCATCCTCGCCTTCACCATCTTCGCCTCGCTCCACCGGCTGATGCCGAGGCTGTTCCCCCCTTACAGCATCCTCGAGAACAACGCCATGCAGTCGTGCGCCTCGGCCGCCGGGGCCATCACCAGCGCCGGGCTGGTGAACGCCATCCCGGCGCTGCTCATGCTGAACCCGTCGGCGCTGCCCGCCGACTTCGCGCACCGCCTGATGGTCCTGATCCCGTGGATGGCGGTGGTGGCGTGGCTCGGCGTGTTCCTGGCGGTGCCCACCAAGCGGCAGATGATCAACGTCGAGCAGCTCCCCTTCCCGAGCGGCACGGCGGCCGCCACCACGCTCAGGAGCCTGCACACCAAGGGCGACGGGGCCTCGCAGCAGGCGAAGTCGCTGTTCTCCGCGCTCGGGCTGGGCGCGGTCATCACCTGGCTGCGCGACGCCGACGCGCCCTGGCTCCGGTGGTACCCGCACATCCCATCCACCTGGGGCACGAGCTGGATCCCGCTCGGCACCTACAAGGGCGAGCCGCTGACCCTGAACCGGGTCACCATGTCGTTCGAGGGCTCGCTGCTGTTCATCGCCGCCGGCGCCATCATCAGCTTCCGCCAAGCGTGGAGCATGATGCTGGGCGCCACCGTCAACTACGTGGTGCTCGCGCCCATCATGCTGAACGCGGGCATCATCGAGGCCCCGTCGTTCCGCAAGATCTCCGCATGGAGCCTGTGGATCGGCGTGCCCATGATGGTGACCTCGGGGTTGCTGCTGTTCTTCATGAACTGGAAGACCGTGGTGCGCGCGTTCGGCACCATCACCGCGTTCTTCGCGAAGCACACCGCCGGGCCCGATCCCATGGACCGCATCGAGGTGCCCGGCTCGTGGTTCCTGGGCGGCTTCGCGGTGCTGGGTGGCGCCGCGATCGTGCTCGGCCACTACCTGTTCCACATCACGTGGTGGATGGGACTGATCGCGGTGCTCGCCTCCTTCCTGCTCGTGGTGGTGGCGGCGCGCGCCACCGGCGAGACCGACATCACCCCGGTGGGGCCGCTCAGCAAGATCACCCAGCTCACCTTCGGCGCCATCAAGCCCGGCGACGTCACCGTCAACCTGATGACCGCGAACATCACCGC
>CAYHRW010000182.1:0-2605 GCA_964359105.1 uncultured bacterium | reverse complement strand
TGTTCCCGAAGCACAAGAAGTTCATCCCGTCGCCGACCGGCCTCGGCCTGGCGTTCACCATCAACGGCTTCAACGTGATCTCGATGTTCATCGGCTCGCTGCTCGCCCTGTGGTTTCACGGGTGGCGCCCGAAGCTCGCCGAGCAGTACACCATCCCGGTCTCCTCGGGCCTGATCGCCGGCGAGAGCCTGATGGGCGTGGGCATCGCGCTGCTGACCGTGGCGCACGTGCTGGGGTGAGGGGGGCGGGCGTGCCGCGCCGGGGCTCGCGGGCTAGATGAACCGTCTTCCACGCGCGCGGAACTCCGCGATCGCCTCGTCGTCGGGGTGCGAGAAGTACGAGGCCTGCGAGGCGTCCATCGGGACGCGGGGCGCCTCGCCGCGCTCGATGAGCCCGATGGCCCGCACCAGCAGGTAGCGTCCCACGCCGACCTTGGAGCGGGTCACCAGCGAGTGGACGGTGTCGCGGTCTTCGATGGCGAGCGTCTGCTGGAGCAGGATGTCGCCGTGGTCGAGATGCTCGTCCATCCAGTGCACGGTCACGCCGGTCTCGCGCTCGCCCTTCGCCAGCACCCAGAAGGACGGCAGGAGCCCCTGGTAGCGCGGGAGTAGCGCGCCGTGCAGGTTGATGCAGCCGAGCCGCGGCAGCCTCAGCAGGTCGCGCTTGAGCTTCTGCGGGCATGCGATCGAAACCACCAGGTCCACGCCCAGCGCGCCCAGCCGCTCGAGGAAGGCGGGGTCGTTGACCTTCGGCACCCCCACGCACGGCACGCCAGCCCGGCGCGCCGCGCCGACGACCGACCAGCTGCGCGACATGCGCCAGGCGCGGCTTGCCAGATCCATGACCCGGTGGCGGAACAGGTTCAGCGTCTGGAGCGTGAAATCGCGCGGTCCCATCATGCGCAGGTACTTCCACGTGTGCCCCGGCCGCAGTTCGCCCGGGACGATGCCGACGCCCACGATGTCGCGCCTCTCCGCGAACAGGTGGTCGAGGATGCGCGGGATGTAGAACGCATCCTCCTGGGTCAGGACGAAGGTCCGCATGCGCGCGAGGCGGGGGCGAAGACGCGGCCGAACGCCTGCTCCATGGTGGTGAAGGTGAAGTCCTGGAGCAGCCTGCGCGTCTTGGCGGCGGTGGAGGAGAGGTTCATGTAGTGCGTGATCTCGGGGACGATGCGCGGCATCCGCACGTGCGGCTGCCCCGGATCGTACTCCCAGGGATGGACGTAGAAGATCAGACCCTGGCCTTCCTTCTCGCGCAGGTGGCGGGCCAGACCGCGCGTCACGCCGTAGGGATAGAGCCGGAAGTAGCCGCCGCCGCCGAGCGGGAGATTGAGCCCACGGCGCGCGCGTGCGTGCGGCGCGCGCACCGTGCTGAGTGGGATCTCGTAGAGGCGGGCCCCGGAGGGCGTGCGGAGCCAGCCCGGGTAGCGGTCGGCGCCGGGGATCCCGTAGCGGTAGTTCATGGTGGGGAAGATGCTCGAGTCGTAGAGGATCCCCTCCTCGGCGAGGATGTCGAGCGCCCACAGCGCGTCGGCCGTGATCGAGAAGAACGGCGCCCGGTAGCCGACGACGCGCTTCCCCGAGAGCTGCTCGAGCACGTCCAAGGAGCGGCGCAACTCGCGGCGGAAGACCTCGGGCGTCTGGCGGTAGACGAAGCGGTGCGAGTACCCGTGCGAGGCGATCTCGTGACCCCGCGTCGCCAGCTCGCGCACCACGTGCGGGGTCTTCTCCGCCTGCCAGCCGAGCACGAAGAACGTCGCCCGCACGTCCGCCTCGGCGAGCAGGTCGAGCAGCACGCGCAGCCCGGACTCGAGGCGGGGGGCGAACGGCCCCCAGTCGTCCATGTCGATCTCGAGCCCCTGGTACCAGTCCTCCACGTCCACGCTGAAGACGTTCTCCATCATGGCCGGTCGTGTGCTCCCGCGGAGGTGTCCATGGACCCCACCGTAGCCACCGGCTCACCGGGTGGTCAAGGAGCCCGGCGTTGACCGGGCCCGGCGAAACGCCTACCTTCCGCGCCCGTTAGTCGCGCCCCGCACTCTGACCCGAGGAGACCCCATGCGTCGCGTGCTCGTCACGGGGGTGACCGGCTTCGCCGGCAGCCACCTCGTGGATTACATGCTCACCCGCAACGACTGCGACATCTTCGGCATCCAGCGCTGGAGATCCCGCACCGAGAACATCGAGCACTTCCGGGACAAGATCACGCTGGTCGAATGCGACCTGCGCGACGCTACCTCCACCCGCGACACGCTCGAGAAGGTGCGTCCCGACTGGGTCTTCCACCTCGCGGCGCAGTCGTTCGTGCCGACCTCGTGGATCGCGCCCACCGAGTCGCTCACCACGAACATCCTCGGCCAGCTCAACCTGTTCGAGGCGGTGCGCCACCTGGGCCTCAAGTGCCGCATCCAGCTCGCATGCTCGAGCGAGGAGTACGGCATGGTCCACGCGGACGAGCTGCCGCTCAAGGAGACCAACCCGCTGCGCCCGCTCTCGCCCTACGCGGTGAGCAAGGTGGCGCAGGATTTTCTCGGGTACCAGTACAGCCAAAGCTACCAGCTCAAGACCGTGCGCACGCGCGGGTTCAACCACACCGGCCCGCG
>CAYHRW010000181.1:0-5965 GCA_964359105.1 uncultured bacterium | reverse complement strand
TGGTCGCCACACCCATCATGAAGGGAACCGAGCCCATGTCGAAGTCGCCGCTGCTCTCCGCGCTGTCCGCCGTCCTCCTGCTCGCCGGTCCGGCCCGCGCTGCCGGCGTGACCGACGCGCGCGCGCTGCTGGAGAAGGTCGGCACGACCTACCGCGGCCTCGACAGCTACCACTTCGAAGGCACGCTCACCATCACGGTGAACGCGCAGGGCAAGAACCAGACCCTCGACGTGCCGATCATCGCCGCGGCCGCGAAGCCCGGGCGCGTCCGCACCGAGCTGCGCCACCCGATGATGGGGATGCAGATGGTCTCCGACGGGCAGCAGACCGTGACCTGGATGGCGCAGTCGAACCAGTACACCCGGAAGGCCGCGCTGCCCGCGTCCGGGGACAGCACGGAGAACGCCGCGCCGCAGGGCTCGCCCCTAGCGCGCTACTTCAGGCCCACTATGGGGCTCAGGAGCGTGGAGATGGTGGGCGAGCAGGCGTTCGGGGTCGGCGACGCGAAGGTCCCCTGCTGGGTGGTGCGGGTCGAGTACCTGCCGCCCGGCGCCATGGCCTTCGACACCACCGCGCGCGCCACGACGACCCTGTGGATCGACCAGTCGCGGAACGTCGTGCTGCGCGACAGCACGAACATGAGCATGCAGGGCGGCGGCCGCTCGATGGAGATGCTGCAAGTCAGCGCCTTCAGCCTGAGCCGCACCAACCAGACTGTCCCCGACTCGCTGTTCACGTTCACGCCCCCCGCCGGCGCGACGGAAGTCGAGGACTTCCAGGCGCCCGGGCAGCCGCCGCGGCCCGACCTGACCGGCGAGAAGGCGCCCGACTTCACGCTCACCGATCTCAAGGGGCGCTCGGTCTCGCTCGCGGCCTACCGTGGCAAGATCGTGGTGCTCGACTTCTGGGCCACCTGGTGCAAGCCCTGCCGCATCGAGATGCCGCGGGTCCAGAAGCTCCACAGCGAGCTCAAGGCGAAGGGCCTGGTCGTGCTCGGCGTCAACGTCGGCGAGAGCGCAACCAAGGTGCGGCCGTACATCACCAAGAACGGGTACACCTTCCCCATCCTGCTCGACCGCAAGAGCGAGGTCGCGGAGAAGTACAAGGCCGACGCCATCCCGACGCTGGTCGTGATCGGCAAGGACGGCGTCATCAAGGCCTACTTCCAGGGCGTGCGCGAGGAGGAAGTCCTGCGCGACGCGGTGGCGAAGGCGGGGCTGTAGGGCGAGGGCGGCACTCCATCAGGGCAGAATCCCCCAGGAGCCGCCGAAACGGTGAGGCGCATCGCCTGGCGACGAAACCGCCGAATCGAGGTCCGCCGCGTCCGAGGGCTTTGACCCGGGCGCCGGCGCGGGTATCATGCCGTCCGTTGATTTGCTCCCCGTCCGACCCGCCGAAAGGCCTCTGGCGGGGTTATGTTCTTGCCGCCCCTCCGCGCTGCGCCTCGGCTCCTGGGCCGCAGGGTGCCCGACCAATGCCCCCATCCACCCGCCCCTGTCGGCGGTTGCGTGGATGTCCGATCCGACATACGATTCCGACGCATCGCCCGAAACGGAGAAGCCTGTCGTATGCTCTCCGGGAGAGTGAAGAGTCCGCCGTTCTCCAACCCGGCCCGATTCCTGGTGGGGAATCTCCTGCGGCGGCTCCAGCGAGGCGAAAGGCTATCGATGCCCCGTTCGCGCCCCATGCCAGCCATCGGGCGCGGGTGCTACGAACTCCGCATCAGCGACGAGGGGCGGGACTGGCGAATCTTCTATCGGGTGAGTCCCGAGGCCATCATCGTGCTGGATGTGGTGAGCAAGGCGACGCGACAGACGCCCCGCCGAGTACTCGAAGGCTGCCGGCGACGGCTTGATCTCTATCTGTGTTCTCAGGACAAAAGGGGGATTCGATGAACGCAGCCAGGCGCAAGCGTCTGGAGGCCGCGGGCTGGCGAGTGGGCACGGTGGCCGAGTTTCTCAAGCTCACGCCTCAGCAGATGGCGTTGATCGACATGAAACTCGCTCTGGGAGACGCACTGAAGCGCCAGCGCGTGCGCAGGGGCCTGACGCAGAAGGAACTGGCGCGCAAGCTCCGGTCCAGCCAGTCGCGCGTGGCCAAGATGGAGGCCGGGGAGCCTGGCATCACCTTCGACCTGCTGATCCGGGCCCTGCTCACGGCGGGCGCCACGCCGGCCGGGATCGCACGAGCGATGGCGGCCCGTGGCGGGCGGGCTGCCGCGTAGGCTTCTCGTCGTCGCGCGGATTCAGCGCCTTGCGCTGCGGCGCTCAGGCACCGGCCAACCATCCCGCCGCCCGCTCCAGCTCCACGTTCCCGCCGGAGAGGATGACTCCCACGCGCTGACCGCGCGCTTCCACGCGGCCGGCGAGGAGCGCGGCGAGCCCGAGCACGCCGGTGGGCTCGACCACGAGCTTCATCCGCTCCCACACGAAGCGCATCGCCTTGACCAGCTCCGCGTCGGGCACGCTCGTCATGTCGTCCACGTGGCGGCGGATCATGTCGAAGGTGAGCGGCGAGAGCGACGGCGTGCGCGCGCCGTCGGCGATGGTCTCGGGCGGCGTGATCCGCACGATACGGCCCGCCGCGAACGACTGGCAGGCGTCGTCGCCCGCCGCGGGCTCCACGCCCACCACGCGGCAGCGCTCGCCGCACATCAGGTCCGCGGCGAGCGAGCAACCGGAGATGAGACCGCCGCCGCCCACCGGCACGAGCAGCAGGTCGAGCGGACCGGTGTCCTCGAACAGCTCGGCGGCCGCGGTGCCCTGCCCGGCGATGATGTCGGGGTGATCGAAAGGCGGGATCAGCGTAAGCCCGCGCTCTACCGCGAGCCGCGCGGCCAGCGCCTCGCGCTCCTCGCCCGCCGTGTCGTAGAACACGACCTCCGCGCCGTAGCCGCGCGTGGCGGCGAGCTTGGGCGCGGGGGCGGTGCTCGGCATCACGATCACCGCCGGGATGCCGAGGAGCTGCGCGGTGAGTGCGACCGCCTGCGCGTGGTTGCCGGAGGAGTAGGCGATGACGCCGCGCTTCCGCTGGGCGTCGGGCAGCCGCGAGATGGTGTTCCACGCGCCGCGAAACTTGAAGGCGCCTGCGCGCTGCAGGTTCTCGCACTTGAGGAACACGCGCGCGCCGGTGAGCCGGTCGAGCGTCTGCGACGTGGCGACCGGTGTGCGGTGGACGACGCCGGCCACGCGGCGGCGCGCGTCGGTGAGGCGCGCGGCCATCTCGGCGTCCGTCGGCAGCGCGAGCGCCGCGCCTGGTTCGCTCATCCTCCCACGCCGCCGGACCCACCTTCGGTGGGTGCCCGGTCGAGCCCGGGCTCGGTCTGCCTGCGCGGGTCGAGCGCGTGCTCGATCTCCTCGGGGCTGAGCTTCGTCATCTCGCGCGCCAGCTCCCGCACCGGGCGCTTCTCCTTGAACGAACGCTTGGCGATCTCGGCGGCCTTGTCGTAGCCGATCAGAGGATTGAGCGCGGTCGCCATGCTGGGCGAGATCTCGACGTAGCCGCGGCAGGTCTCCTCGTTCGCCACCGTGCCGGCGAGCGCCTTGTCGGCGAACGCGCGCGCCGCGCTCGCCAGGAGCTGGATGCTCTCGAGCAGGTTGCGCGCGATCATCGGCAGCATGGTGTTGAGGTCGAGCTGGCCCCACTGCGCGCCCACCGTGATCGCGACGTGGTTGCCCATCACCTGCGCGCCGGCCATGATCACGGCCTCGCAGATCACCGGGTTCACCTTGCCGGGCATGATGCTCGAGCCGGGCTGGATGGCCGGCAGCGTGATCTCGCCGAGCCCGCAGCGCGGGCCCGAGTTCATGAGCCGCACGTCGTTCGCGATCTTCATCAGGCTCGCGGCCACGCTGTTGAGCGCGCCGCTCGCCCACGCGGCCCCGTCCTGCGCGCCCTGCGCCTCGAAGTGGTCCTTCGCCTCGACGAACGTGGTGCCGGTGAGCTTCGACAGCTCGGCGGCCATGCGGCGGCCGAACTCGGGATGGGTGTTGAGGCCGGTGCCGACCGCGGTGCCGCCGATCGCCAGCTCCCTCAGGTCGGGCAGCACCGCCTGCACGCGGGCGATGGCGTGCTCGACCTGCGAGGCGTAGCCCGAGAACTCCTGCCCGAGCCGGATGGGGGTCGCGTCCATCAGGTGCGTGCGCCCGGTCTTGATGATGTGGTCCCACGCGCGCGCCTTCTCGGCCAGCACGCCGTGCAGGTGCTCGAGCGCGGGCAGGAGCTTCCGCTCGACCTCGAGCACGGCCGAGAGGTGCAGCACGGCCGGGATGACGTCGTTGCTGCTCTGGCCGAGGTTGACCTGGTCGTTGGGATGCACCTTCACACCCAGGATCCGGCTCGCGCGGTTCGCCACCACCTCGTTCGCGTTCATGTTCGAGCTGGTGCCGCTGCCGGTCTGGAACACATCGATGGGGAACTGGGAGTCCCACTTCCCTTCCGCCACCTCGCGCGCCGCCTGCTCGATCGCGGCGGCGACCTTCGCGTCCACCAGCCCGAGCGCCGCGTTCACGCGCGCCGCGGCCACCTTCACCAGCCCGAGCGCGTGGACGAACTCGGCGGGCATGGGCTCGCCGGAGATGGGGAAGTTCTCGACCGCGCGCTGGGTCTGCGGGCCGTAGAGGGCGTCGGCTGGCACCTTCATCTCGCCCAGGCTGTCCTTCTCGGTTCGATACTCGGTCATGCGCTCGCTCCTGGCGTTGCGCCGTTCTCCTGTTCCGTCACTCCGGGACGATCTCGCAGCGGCTGGCGATCGGCACGCCGGGACCCAGCATGGCGTGCACCGCGCAGTACTTCGTGTCGCTGAGCCGGACGGCCTCCTCGACCGCCGCCGGGCTGATGTCGCGCCCGCGCACGCGGTGCACGACTTCGATCTTCGTGTAGACTCTGGGGTGCTCGTTCATGCGCCGCTCGGCGTTCACGACCACTTCATAGCCGGTCACCTGCTGGCGCTTCTTGCGCAGGATGCTGATCACGTCCATCGCGGTGCAACCGCCGAGCGCGGCGAGCACCGCCTGGATCGGCGACGGCGCCTGGGCCTCGGGACCGCTGTCGAGGGTCATCCCGAAGCGGCCGGTGCGGACGTCGAAGCGCAGGCCCGCGCCCGCGACGGTCTCGAGCGTGAGCAGCGCGCTGCTCGTGGTATGCGTGGGAGTGCCGGCGGGGGTCTCGCTCATGTCGTCTCCGTGGCCGGGGCCGCGGCCCGATCCCGGGCGTGCTCGCGTGGCGGCTTCCGGGCCGCAGTCTAGGAGCTTCCGCCCGGGTGCGCCAGCGGTCCCGCCGTCGCAGCGGGCGGCGCTTCCCGCGTCCCGAGCGAGAGATTCAGCTCCTCGTCGGAGAGCACCACGCGGCGGGCCAGGATCTGCGAGGAGTCGTGCGTGAACACCAGGTGCGTGAGGTGGTCGAGGCCCACCTCGAGCTGCTTGCGGAACCCCACCATCTTGGTCAGGTACGCGAACGCCCAGGCCAGCCACGCGAGCTTGCCGGCGACGCGCACGCCGAACAGCTCCACCACCGAGCTGTGCTTCCCCAGCGAGATGATGTAGCCGGTCTCGCGGAACCTGAACGGCAGCGCCGCCCGCCCTTCGGCCTGGCGCACCAGGTTCCTCCCCACGTGGCTCCCCATCTTGATCGCGGTCTGCGCCAGCATCGGGTGCATGGTGCCGTCGCCGCGGTCGCACGCCGCGCAGTCGCCGATCACCACCACGCGGTCGAGCGGCCTGCCGCCCGGGTCGAGCGCGCGCAGGTACTCGTCCACCCGCACGCGCCCGTCCACGTCGTGAGTGAGCGGCAGCGCGGTCACCACGTCGGGCGGGCGCACGCCCGCGGTCCACACGAGGGTGAACGCCTCGAGCATGCGTCCGTCCTCGAGGTGGACGCGCTTCTCCTCGACCCGCGTCACCTTGCGGTCGAGGATGACGTGGACCCCGCGCTTCTCCAGGTAGCGCTGGACGTAGCGCGAGTGACC
>CAYHRW010000180.1:0-5981 GCA_964359105.1 uncultured bacterium | reverse complement strand
GCACGGCGCCTGCCACACCTGCTGGGTCACCGGGATGACCTGCGCCAACGGCTGATGCATCTCGCGCTCTTCGGCGGCGTCTACAGCAACCATCACGCGCTCGCCGCGACCCTCGCGGACCTGGCGCGGCGCGGCGCCGACGCCGCGTTCTGCCTCGGCGACCTGGGCGGCTTCGGGCCCCACCCCGACCGCACCGCGGAGCTGCTGCGCGCCTGCGGCGTCCCGATGCTGCGCGGGAACGTCGACGACTCGGTGGGCCACGACCGTGCCGATTGCGCGTGCGGCTACACCGATCCCCGCGACCGGCACTTCGCGCAGGTCTCCTACGACTACACCGCCGCGCGCACCTCGCCGGACCACAAGGCGTGGATGCGCGCGCTCCCGGAGCAGCAGCGGCTCGAGTTGGCCGGCGCGCTGCGCGTGACGTTCGTCCGGGTGCCCTACGACCACGAGGCGCTGGCGCGCGAGATGGAAGCGGAGAGGCTCCCGCCCGAGTTCGTGGAGACCATCCGCGGCGGCTGGTGGACCACCTGCCTCGAGAACCTGCCGGCGAAGGAGCGCGGGCGCGGGCGCTACTAGCCCGCACTCCCTACCGCCCGCGCTGGTAGGTGCCGATCAGCTCCGCGCGCGCCAGGACGTGCCCTTCCATCGCCTTCTCGAGCGCGGCCTTCGCCGGTCGGTGCAGGTCGCCCAGCACCGTGTCGAGCGCGTAGAGCTTGTGGAAGTAGCGGTGGCGCCCGATCGGCGGGCACGGGCCGCCGTAGCCGGTGCGCTTCCAGTCGTTGATCCCTTCGCGCGTGCCCTTCGGCAGGTCCTTCGCCTTCACGCCCTGCGGCAGCGCGCGGAACTCAGCGGGGATGTCGTAGAGCACCCAGTGGACCCAGGTCATCTTCGGCGCGGCCGGATCGGGCGCGTCGGGGTCGTCCACGACCAGTGCGAAGCTCTTCGTGCCGGCCGGGGCCTCCGACCAGGCCAGCGGCGGGGAGTGGTCCCCGCCGTCGCAGGTATGGAGCTTCGGGATCGAGCCGTGGTGCTCGAACGCGGTCGAGGTGAGCTTCATGGCCCTTCCCTCCTTCCGCGGCGCGCCCGCCGGCGCGCCGGACGAGACGGCGACGATCGCGGCCAGCGCGACCGTGCTCCAGGCGAGAGTCTTCATCTCCTCCCTCTCGACGTGCGGCGGCGTCGCGGCTGCCGCGAGCCCCGGTCAGCCGGCCTGCCCGGGGCTCCGCTTCCCCTCCACCAGCTTCTCCCACGCCTTCATCCGCCTCGCGATCCCGGCCTCGAATCCCTCGTCCGTCGGCTCGTAGAAGCGCCGGCCCTCGAGCTCGTCGGGCAGGTGGCGCTGGTCGGCGATGCGGCCCTCCTGGTCGTGCGCGTAGCGGTAGCCCGCGCCGTAACCGAGGTCTTTCATCAGCCGGGTGGGCGCGTTGCGGATGACCAGCGGCGGCGGCAGGCTGCCGCTCTTCTCCACCTCCTCCTGCGCGCGCGACAGGCCTTGGTACACCGCGTTGCTCTTGGGCGCGGTGGCGAGGTAGACGGCGCACTGCGCGATCGCCAGCTCGCCCTCCGGGGTGCCGAGCTGATGGTAGGCCTGGAACGCCGCCACGGCGATCACGAGGGCCTGGGGGTCGGCGTTCCCCACGTCCTCGCTCGCGAACCGCACCAGCCGCCGCGCCACGTAGAGCGGATCCTCGCCGGCCTCGAGCATGCGCGCCAGCCAGTAGAGCCCGGCGTGCGGGTCGGAGTCGCGCAGCGACTTGTGGAGGGCGGAGATCAGGTTGTAGTGCTCCTCCCCGGCGCGGTCGTAGCGCAGGTGGCGCCGCGCGAGCGCGCGCCGCACCGCCTCGCCTGTGATGCGCGCGGGATCGGCACCGCGCGTCTCCACCGACGCGGCCGCGAGCTCCAGCGTGTTGAGCGCGCGCCGCGCGTCGCCGTCCGCGCTCTCGGCGATCAACCGCAGCACCTCGGGCTCGGCGGCGCAGGCGCCGCGCAGCCCGCGCTCGCGGTCGGCAAGCGCGCGCTCGACCAGCGTGACCAGGTCGGCGACGGTCAGCTCCTTGAGCACCACGACGCGCATCCGCGACAGGAGCGCGGCGTTCACCTCGAACGAGGGATTCTCCGTGGTGGCGCCGATCAGGACGATGTCGCCCTTCTCGACGTGCGAGAGGAAGGCGTCCTGCTGGGCGCGGTTGAAGCGGTGGATCTCGTCCACGAACAGCAGCGTGGGCCTGCCGGTGCGGCCCCGCTCGCGCGCCGCCAGCGCCATGGTCTCCTTGACCTCCTTCACGCCCGAGAGCACCGCGCTGAAGGCCACGAACGGCACGCCCGCGGTGCGCGCGAGCAGGCGCGCGATGGTGGTCTTGCCGGTCCCGGGCGGGCCCCACAGGATGACCGAGGAGAGATGCCTGCCGTCGCGCATCGCCGCGAGCGGCGCGCCCGGCGCGAGCAGCTGGTCCTGGCCCAGCAGCTCGTCGAACGAGCGCGGGCGCATGCGGTCGGCGAGCGGACCCGCGCCTTCGGGGACTTCGGGCGGGTGCGCCGGCGCTCCGCCCCCGAACAGGTCGCCGCTCACGGCTCGCCCTCCGCGGCCGGGGCGTCCGCCTCGAACAGCGGACCCAGCTCCGCGCCGCGCGGCACCGGGTGCTTCGCGGTCCACGCGCCGATGGCGCGCGCCGCCTCCTCGACGGTGACCGGGCGGCCCAGGCCGATGCCCTGCTCCTCGAGGCGCTGGAACAGCTCGGCCAGCACCGGCGGCTCCACGTTGCTGCGCCTGAGCAGGCCCGGGTCGCGGAAGATCTCGCGCGGCGGCCCCTGCGCCACGATCTCGCCGCCGCCCACCAGCACGTACACCATGTCCGCCATCTCGGGCACCACGTTCACGTCGTGCGTGGCCATCACCAGCGACACGCCCTGCTCCGAGTGGAGCCGGTTCAGCAGGTCCACCAGGTCGCTGCGCGACGAGGGGTCGAGGCCCTCGAACGGCTCGTCGAGCACCAGCAGCTCGGGCTCGAGCACCAGCGCTCCGGCCAGCGCCACCTTGCGCTTCTCACCGCCCGAGAGGTGGTGGCACACCTTGTGGCGCAGGTGGGCGATCCCTACACGCGCCAGCGCCTGGCTCACCATGCGCTCGACCTCGGCGTCGGCGTAGCCGTAGCTGCGCGGCGAGAACGAGACGTCGTCCCACACCGTGGGCGCGATGATCTGCTCGTCCGCGTCCTGCAGCAGCACTCCCAGGCGCTCGCGGATGTGGTTGAAGTGGCGCGCCGGGTTCACGCCGAACACCGTCACCTCGCCCTGCTGCGGCTCGAGCAGGCCGAGGATGTGGTAGAGCAGCGTGGTCTTGCCGGAACCGTTCGGCCCCACCACCACGACGCGCTCCCCGGGCCGCACCACGAAGTCGAGTCCGCACAGGTGGACCTGGGTGCGGTCCGGGTAGACGTGGCGCACGCACGAGACGCGGACGATGGGGTCGCTCACGGCGCCCTCCACAGGAAGACGGCGGCCGCCACGGCCGCCAGCCCGGCCAGGACCACGAGCAGGTCGGCGCGCGACCACTCGGCGTAGTGGCGGCAGCCGCAGATGCGGCCGCTGTGCCCGCGCAGCAGCATGGCGGCGTAGAGCCGCTGGCTGCGCTCGAAGCTGTAGAGCACCAGCGTGGCGAAGCCCTCGCCCGCGAGCGTGAGCCGCCGGCGCGGCGGGCCGCTGGCCCCGCCGCGCAGCCGCAACGCGCGCCACAGCCGCTCGGCGCGGCCGATCAGCTCGAACAGCGCGCGGTAGGTGAGGAAGAGCCCGTCCCCCACGCTGCGCGGCAACACGCGCGAAAGCGGCGCGAACAGGTCGGGATAGGGCGTGGTGCCCACCAGCCACACCGCGGCGAGGCTCGCGGTGAGCGGGCGCAGCAGCAGCCGCAGCGGGGTCGCGGCGGTGCCGTCCCAGCGCCCGATGATGAAGAGCAGCGTGAACGCGACCGGATAGCCCGCCGCCGCCAGCGTGAGCCGCCACGGCAGCCGGCTGCTGAGCACGAGCAGCCAGGCGAGCGCGTAGAGGGCGGCGAGCAGGCTGAGCGAGGGCGCGAACACCGCGAGCAGCACGAGCAGCGAGGCGAGCGCCAGCTTCGAGAGCGCGCTCGCCGCGTGCCACGGAGTGCGCCCCGCGCTCGCGGCGTAGTCGATCCGGGCCAGCGTGCTGATCATGCCGCGCTCTCCCCCGCGTTCTCCCCCGAGCCCGTCGCGGCCGGCCCCCGCGGCAGCAGGTCGGGGCGCACGCGCAGGATGAAGCGCGCCGTGCCCCACGCCACCGCGGACTCGGTCGCGATCCCCACGAGCCACAGCGGGAACGCCACCGCCGCGAACAGCCCGAGCCGCCCCGCGCCGGGCGCGGCACCCCCGCTTCCGAGCCCGAGCATCACGGTCGCCAGCCACAGCGCGCCCGAGACCGCCTGCGCCACCGCGGTCGCGCCCGCCATCGCCGCCGGCGGCTGCGCCCGCCGCGCCAGCGCCAGGTACATCGGGCGCGCCAGCGCGCCGCCCGCTCCCAGCACCAGAGCGTTCAGCCCCACCACCGTGAGACCGCCGTGGCCCACCAACGCGAGGATCGCGCTGGCGATGAACGCGACCTGGAAGGTGGCGGCCGGTCCGAGCAGCACGCCCACCGGGCCCACCAGCGTGAGGTGATACTCGAGCGGCCCGAGCGGGACCTCGACCGCCATCGCCACCAGCACCAGCGCACCGAGCGCGCCCTGGTAGGCCACCTGCTGGCGGCTGGCGCCCCGTGCGAGCCGCGCCGACCACATCAACAGCAGCAGGCCCGCGGCCAGGCCGGGCAGCCACACCGCGACGGGCAGCACGCCGTCGGGGATGTGCAGGTGCGACATGCTACTGGGCCCAGGCCAGCGCCGCGCCCGCCGGGTGCGCCCCGGCCCCGGCGAGCGAGGCGAGACACGCCTCGAGCGTGGCGCCCGTGGTGATGACGTCGTCCACGACCAGCACCCTCCTTCCCGCCAGCGCCCGCGCGTCGCGGACCGCGAACGCGCCCGCGAGGTTCCGCCGCCGCGCCTCGGGCTCGAGCCGGGCCTGTGGCCGCGTGGGGCGCGTGCGCGCCAGCGCCCCGGGCAGGAACGGCGCACCGACCGCGGCGGCCAGCGCCTCCGCCAGCAAGGCGGCCTGATTGTAACCCCGCTCGCGCCGCCGCGCCGGGTGGAGCGGAACCGCGGTCACCAGATCGGGGGCGAGCCCCACGGGCAGCGACTCCGCCATCGCGGTCCCGAGGGCCGCGGCGAGCCCGGGGCGCTCGCGGTACTTGAGCGCGTGCACCAGCACGGCCGCGCGCTCGTCGTAGAGCCAGGCCGGCCACACCTGGCGCGCCGGATGCCGCAGGCACCCGACCGGCTCCTGCCCGCGCGCGAGGCAGGCCGCGCACACCGCGAACGCGACCCGCGGGATGCGCTCGAGGCAGCGCGCGCACAGCAGCCGCTCGGGCGACGCGAGCGCCCCGCAACCGGGGCAGCGCTGCGGGAACGCGAACGCCTCGAGGTCGCGCGCCAGGGCGGCCAGCAGCCGCGCCGGGGCCATCACCGCGGCCATCCCACGGCGCGCGCCAGCGGCGCCAGCGGCACCTCGCGCCCGGTCCACAGCGCGAGCGAGCGGCGCGCCTGGTGCACCAGCAGCCCGAGCCCGTCGTGGGCCTCCAGCCCGGCGGAGCGCGCGCGCATCACCCACGGGGTCGGCTCGGGCCCGTAGACCAGGTCCACCCCCAGCGCCGCCCCCGGCAGCAGCTCCACCGGCGCGGGGCCTTCGCCGTCCGCCAGCGGCGTGCAGTGGACCACCAGCGTCGCCTGCGCCAGCGCCGCGCGCTCCTCGGGCGATCGCCAGGCCACGAACGCCACCCCCGGCAGGCCTGCCCACGCGGCGGCCGCGCGCGCCGGGTCGCGCGCGCTCACCGTGAGCGCCGCGCCGCCCGCTCCCAGCGCCAGCGCCAGGCTG
>CAYHRW010000179.1:0-5997 GCA_964359105.1 uncultured bacterium | reverse complement strand
GGGCGGGGCGCGGGGGGGGCGGGTCTCGACGGCGAGCCCGCGGCCGCCGGCAGCCGGAGCACGCCGTGACCGCGGGCGGGCCGCAGGCGCAGCCGGCCTCCGCCGAGCGCGAGGCGTTCCACCGCTTCGTCGCGCGCTACCGGCACTTCCTGCTCACCACCCACGTCAGTCCCGACGGCGACGGGCTCGGGAGCGAGGTGGCGATGGCGCTGTGGCTGCGCGCGCTCGGCAAGAGCGTGCGCGTGCTCAACGACTCGGCCGTGCCGGCGGCGTTCGTGTTCCTGACCCGGCACCACCCGATCGAGGCGTTCGAGCCCGAGCTGGCCGAGCAGCTGTTCGACGGCGCGGACGCGCTGGTGGTGCTCGACACCAGCAACCGCCAGAGGATCGGCAAGCTCTCGCCGGTGCTCGACCGCCACGCCGTACCCATCGCGGTGGTGGACCACCACGTCACGCACGCGAACGGCTTCGGGCAGGTCAACGTCATCGAGCCCGAGGCCTCGGCCACCGGCGAGATCGTCTACGACCTGATCCGCGAGAGCGGCTGTGCCCTCACCACCGAAGCCGCGGAAGCGCTCTACGTGGCGCTCATGACCGACACCGGGTCGTTCCGCTACTCCAACACCGACAGCCACGCGCACCGCATGGCGGCCGACCTGCTCGGCTACGGGCTCGATCCCCAGAGGATCCACGCCCAGGTCCACTCGCATGCCTCGGCCGCGCGGCTGCGCTTCTTCGGCGAGGCGCTCTCGGCGCTCGAGCTGCACGAGGGCGGGCGCGTCGTGGTGCTCGAGGCCTCGCCCGAGCAGTTCCAGAAGCACGGGCTGGCGGGCGCCGACACCGAGAACTTGGTGGACATGCCGCGCGTGGTGGCCGGCGTCGAGGCGGTGGCGCTGTTCTCGGAGGTCGAGCCGGGCAAGGTCAAGGTGAGCCTGCGTTCGACCGGCCGCATCGCGGTGGACCAGGTGGCCTCGCGGCTCGGCGGCGGCGGCCATCCGCACGCTGCCGGCGTGATGCTGCGCGGCACCCGCGCGGAGGCGCGCTCGCGCATCCTGCCCGAGCTGCACCGCCTGATCGCGGCGCTCGACGAGAAGCGCCCGGAGGGCGGCCGTTGAGCGCGGTCGCCGCGCCGGCCGCGGCCGTGGCCCTGTCACTCGAGGCCCGCGGCCTCGCGCACCTTTACACCGGCCGGCGCGGGCTCCAGCCGGTGAGCTTCGCGGTCGCCTCGCCCGGCGCGGTCGCGGTGACCGGCGTGAACGGTTCGGGCAAGAGCACGCTGCTCCGGCTGATGGCCGGGCTGCTGCGCCCCACCGCGGGCGCGTCGGCGCTCACGCTCGGAGGCGTGGCGGTGCCGCCCGCGGCGCGGCGCGAGGTGGTGGGCTTCGCCTCGCCCGAGCTCCAGTTCTACGACGAGTTCAGCGCGCTCGAGAACCTGGCCTTCGCCGCCGAGGCGCGCGGGCTCGCCGACCCGCACGGCCTGGCGCGCGCGGCGCTCGAGCGCGTCGGGCTCGCGAGCCGCGGCGGCGACCGTGTCACCGCGCTCTCCTCGGGGATGAAGCAGCGCCTGCGCCTGGCGTTCGCGTTGCTCCACCGCCCGCCCGTGCTGCTGCTGGACGAACCGGGCAGCCACCTCGACGACGAGGGGCGCGCGCTGGTGGACCGCGTCGTGGACGAAGAGCGCAGGTCCGGGCTGGTCGTCATCGCCACCAACGAAGAAAGGGAGTGGAGACTTGCCGCCGAACGGATCGAGCTCCGTGGCCGCGGTCTGGGCGATCCTGCGTAAGGAGTGCCGCAGCGAGTGGCGCACCCGCTACGGCCTCAACGCGGCGCTGCTGTTCGCGGTCGCCACGCTCACCGGCGTGAGCTTCGCGGTCGGCAGGCTGCCCGACCGCACTGATCTATTGTCGGCGCTGCTGTGGGTGGTGCTGCTGTTCGCCTCCCTGGCATCGCTGGCCCACGCCTTCGTGAAGGAGGTCGAGGGCCACACCCTGACGCTGCTCCGCCTGGTGGCCTCGCCCACCGCGATCGCCCTGGGTAAACTCCTGTTCAACCTGCTCTTCCTCGGAGTGCTCGAGGTGGTCACAGTCCCGCTGTTCCTGATCCTGATGGGCGGGCCGCCTCCGCGCTGGGGGGCGTTCCTGCTGGTGCTGGGGCTCGGGAGCCTGGCGCTCGCCGCCACCACCACGCTGGTGGGGGCGGTGGTGTCGCAGACCCGCGGGCGCGGCGCCCTGTTCGCCGCCGTGTCGCTGCCGCTGCTCATGGTGGTGCTGGCGGCCGGGGTGAGCGGGCTCAGGGCCCAGTGGGACGGCAATCCGATCGGCCCGGACGTGCGCCTGCTCGCCGCCTACGCCGCGGCCGTGCTGGGCGCGAGCGTGCTGCTCTACGACCACCTGTGGGAGGACTAGCGTGGCTCTGAGGGTGCTGCTCTTCGTGTGGATCGCCGGCGCGCTGCTGGCGGGCTTCCTGTGGGCGCCGACCGTGGAGAACCTGGGGGAGACCACCCGCGTGCTCTACTTCCACATCCCGTCCGCCTGGATCGCGGTGCTGGCGCTGGCCTGGTCCATGCTGCACAGCCTGCTCTACCTCAGGACACGCAGGCTCGAGCACGACGACCAGGCGGCCGCGGCGGCCGAGCTCGGCATCCTGTTCTGCATCGGGGCCACGGCGAGCGGGTCGCTGTGGGCCAGGGCCCAGTGGGGCTCCTACTGGAACTGGGACCCCCGGGAGACCTCGATCTTCTTCGTGCTGCTGATCTACGGCGCCTACCTTGCGTTGCGCAGCGCGGTCGAGGGCGACGAGCGACGGGCCCGGCTGGCAGCGATTTACTCGGCCATTGCATTTGTGGCCGTCCCGTTCCTTATGTTCGTGGTGCCGCGGATCTACGCGACCCTCCATCCGTCACCCATCCTCCCGCAGCAGGGGGAGAAGACCGGGATGGACCCGCGCATCCGCTGGTCGTTCCTGGCCATGCTGGTGGGCTTCACCGGGCTGTTCTTCTGGATGATGTCGCTGCGCGTGCGCGTGACCCGCGCCGAGCGGCGGAGGCTCGAGACCCGAGAAGCCGGGGCGTGACCCGGGGGAGGGGCTTCTGAACGGCAACTACGTAGTGCTCGGCGTGGCGCTCCTGGTGTGGGGCCTGCTGTTCTTCTACCTGCTGCGCCTGGAGCGCCGCATCAGGGACCTGGAGAGGAAATGAACCCGAAACTCATCGTGGCGCTGGTGCTGCTCGCGGTGGCGGGGGGGGTCGGCGTGTCGAGCTTCAGGAAGTCCGTCACGCCCTACATCTCGTTCAGCGAGGCGAAGCGCTCCACCGGGCTGGTGCAGGTCAACGGACAGATCGCCGACAAGAACTACGTCATCAAACCGGCGGAGCAATTCCTGCGGTTCAACCTGCGCGACCAGCACGGCGAGGTGCTCCCCGTCACCTACCACGGCGTGATCCCCGGCAACTTCGACCAGGCCACCATGGTGGTGGTCATCGGTCGCTACAAGTCCGACCATTTCGAAGCCGAACAGCTGCTCGTGAAGTGCCCGTCCAAGTACCAGGCCGAAGCGGAAAGGAAATCCCCCGCCTCGTGAACTTCGGACAGCTCCTCACCTGGATCGCGTTCCTCGCCTCCCTGGTCGCGGGCCTCGCGTACCTGGCGGTGGCGGGCGGACGTCGGGAGGCGATGCGCCCCGCGCGCATCGCCTTCGGCGTGCAGTGGGCGGCCCTGATCGCGGCCGCCGCGTACCTGTGGGTCGTCATGTTCGGCCACGACTTCCGCTTCCAGTACGTGGCCTCGTACTCCTCGCGCGCGATGCCGCCGCACTTCATCTTCGCGGCGTTCTGGGGCGGCCAGGAGGGCACGTTCCTGCTGTGGGCGCTGCTCACCGCGACGCTCGGCCTGGTGCTCGTGCGCCTGAAGCACCTGCTCACCGGGACCGCGATGTTCTTCCTCAACCTGCCGCTCGTGATGCTGGGGCTGGTGAGCGTGATGCGCGGGCCGTTCCTGATGTTCCCGAACGGCATGGCCCCGCCCGACGGACAGGGACTCAACCCGCTGCTCCAGGATCCCTGGATGACCATCCATCCGCCGGTGCTGTTCATCGGGTTCGCGTCGCTCGCGGTGCCGTTCGCGATCGCGATGGCGGCGCTGGTGAAGCGTGACTTCGACGGCTGGGTGAAGCCGGCGCTGCCGTGGGTGGTGTTCTCGACCGGCGTGCTCGCCACCGGGTTCATCATGGGTGGGGTGTGGGCGTACAAGGTGCTCGGCTGGGGCGGCTACTGGGGCTGGGACCCGGTCGAGAACGGCTCGCTCATCCCCTGGCTGTCGAACGCGGCGCTGCTCCACGGGCTGCTGGTCCAGCGCGTCACCGGGAGCCTGAGGCGCACCAACTTCTTCCTGGCGGTGACGAGCTACGTGCTGGTGCTCTACGCCTCGTTCCTCACCCGGAGCGGCGTGCTCGCCGACTTCTCGGTGCATTCGTTCGCGAATCTGGGGCTCACCGGGTTCCTGCTCTCGTTCCTGTTCCTGGTGGCGCTCTCGGGTTACGGCCTGCTCCTCGTCCGCCTGCGCGAGATCCCGTCCCCCGTGCAGCCGCTCGGGAGCTTCTCGCGCGAGTCCATGATGTGGCTCGGGCAGCTGGTGTTCATGCTGATGTGCGCGCTCACCGCGGTGGGGATGAGCGCGCCGCTGCTCACGCGGCTGTTCGGTCCGCCCGCGAACGTCCAGACCTCGTACTACAACCTGGTGAATGCACCGCTCGCGGTGGCCATGGGGCTGCTGCTCGGCGTCGCGCCGCTCATGCGCTGGCGGCGCCACGAGCCGCGCGCGCTGCTGCGCGCTGCGCTCCCCGCGGCGGCGGTCGCGGCGGTGGTGGCGCTCGGCGCGGTGGCCCTGGGCGTGCGCGAGGCCATCCCGGCGGCGGTGTTCTTCGCGGCGGCCTTCGCGCTGGCTTCAAACGTGGCGGTCACGGTGCGCGGCTTCCGCGCCGGCTGGAAGCACGGCGTCGCGTACCTGGGACATACCGGCGTGGCGGTGCTCCTGATCGGCGTCGTGGCCTCGAGCAAGTACGGCGCCGCGGCGCAGGTCCAGCTCCCGCAGGGGGAGGAGCGCACCGCGATGGGCTACAGGATGCGCTACGAGGGCGTGAAGCAGGAGCCCGGCGGCCAGGACCGCGTCGTGATCGCGGTGGCCGCGCCGGAGGGGAGGTTCGAGGCCTCGCCCGCGCTCTACTGGAGCGAGTTCAACCAGGGCTACATGAAGAAGCCTCACATCCAGCGCTACCTCACCCACGACGTCTACATCTCGCCGCTCGAGATGGTGGGGCAGGAGGCGGACGACGGGCAGCTCTGGCTCACCAGGGGCGAGAGCCGCCAGATCGGTCAGGTGAAGTACACCTTCGTGGACTTCGACCCGCAGATGGGCGACGTCATCCGCATCGCCGCGCGGCTGCGGGCCGAGCTCAACGGCCGCACCGTCCCGGTGCGCCCGGTGCTCGAGATGAACATGAAGACCGGCACGCGCAACAGCATCCCCGACTACCTGCCGGGCGGCGGGTCGGTCCGGGTCACGAACGTGGACCCCGCCGGCGGCCGCGTGGCGCTCGAGGTGCCCGGCATGGCGCGGCGCGGCGAGGGCAAGGTGCTGGCGGTCGAAGTGAGCACCAAGCCGCTCATCAACCTGGTGTGGATCGGCGCCATCATCATGCTGGGGAGCGCGTTCCTCTCCGTGGTGCGGCGCGTGCAGGACCTGAAGGGCGGGGAGATCCCGCAGGCGGCGGGCCAAGCGGTGTAGGAGCGGCGCGGAGTGCCGAAGCGAAGCGCCCGGGCTCGTGGGAGAGCCCGGGCGCTCGTGTCGGCGGGCGCGGCGCCGGCGTCACGGCACCAGCGCCACGCGCTTCGATGCGACGCCCGCGTCCGTCCGCGCGACGAGGAAGTAGACCCCTGCCGCGCGCGGCGCGCCCGCGCCGGCGAGCCGGGCCGAGACCTCGATGGGGCCGCGCGCCACGCCC
>CAYHRW010000178.1:0-6122 GCA_964359105.1 uncultured bacterium | reverse complement strand
TGGCGGCCGAGATCTCGACGTCGCGGATGTGGTAGCCGCCCAGGTTCACGTGCATGAGGCCGGGGACGCGCTCCGACTCCTTCGCGTTCCGGTAGTAGTGCAGCCCCTGCACGAAGGACGAGGCGCAGTTGCCCACGCCGATGATCGCCACACGGACCTTGCCCATGGACCGAACCTCCCTAACCCGGGTCATTCATGGCGCGGGCTCAGTGATCCATTCCCGCGCCGCGGGTATGCCTGTGGACGTGCGCCACGCGCTGCGCGGCGGTGACGAAAGACAGGACGGCCAGCAGCAGGAGCGCCGCCGACATCGCCCAGAAGACCCTGAGCAATCCCGCGACGATGAGCAGCGCCATGCGCTCCGGGCGCTCGAACCAGCCGA
Organism: uncultured bacterium; assembly: GCA_964359105.1. Classification (GTDB taxonomy): domain Bacteria; phylum Eisenbacteria; class RBG-16-71-46; order RBG-16-71-46; family RBG-16-71-46; genus JACRPT01. The sequence goes on along the minus strand of CAYHRW010000178.1, from coordinate 5,740 downwards.
CCCGGCACTCGATCCCGAGCCCTTCGGCCCGCGCCCGCGTGTAGGACACCAGAAACGACCCCACCAGCGCCAGCGCCGCGGTGAGGGCCACCACCGCCCAGGTCACCGGCTCCAGGCCGACGCTCATCTGCACCAGCACCCGCGACTGCTGGAACACCAGCGCCACCAGGTTGCGCAGGTAGAAGCCGATGATCCCGACCAGCACCAGCCCCTCGCCCAGCCGATCCAACGTGGAATCCAGGAACGCGCCGAAGCGCGACACCACGCCCGCGCGGCGCGCCAGCTGGCCGTCGAGGATGTCGCAGATCCCCGAGAGCGCCAGGAACAGCGCGCCCAGCCGGAAGTGCCCGTCGAAGTAGGCCCAGCCCGCCAGCCCGCTCAGCAGCAGGCCGAGAACGGTGAGCTGGTCGGCGCGCACGCCCAGGCGGAAGAGCCGCGCGACCACCGGGTCCGACGCGGCGTGCGCGCCGCGCTGGAGCCGCTGCTTGAGCGCCGCCATGCGCTGGCCGCCCGGGCGCGACGCCGGCGCCGCGGCCGTGGGAGCGGGATTCACTCCGTCCGCCTGCCTTCCTCGCGCGTGCGCCCGCCCAGCACCAGCACCATCTCTCCCTTCCGTTTCTCGGGGGCCAGCGCCGCACGCACCTCGCGCACGGTGCCCCTCAGCACCTGCTCGTGCAGCTTCGTCAGCTCGCGCGCCAGCGCGATCGGGCGCTCGCCCCAGATCTCCTCGAGGTCCGCGAGGCAGGCGGCGATGCGGTGGGGCGACTCGAAGGCCACCACCGTCTCGCGCCGCTCGTGCAGCTCCTCCAGCTTCCGGCGCCGCGCGCCGGACCTGACCGGCAGGAATCCTGCGAAGACGAACGCGTCGGTCGGGAGCCCGCTCACCTGCAGCGCGGCGATCACCGCGCTCGGCCCGGGCAGGCTCTCGACCCGCAGCCCCTCGGCCACCGCCGCCCGCACCAGCGGGTAGCCCGGGTCGCTGATCCCGGGCGAGCCCGCGTCGGTCACCACCGCCACGTCCTCGCCCGCGTGCAGCCGGCGGATCAGGCCGGGGATGCGCGCGCGCTCGTTGTGCTCGAACAGACTCACCACCGGGACGGAGATGCCGAAGCGCTCGAGCAGCCGCCGCGTGTGGCGCGTGTCCTCGGCCGCCACGACGCTCACCTCGCGCAGCACCCGCAGCGCGCGCTGGGTGATGTCCTCGAGATTGCCGATCGGCGTGGCGACCAGGTAGAGGGTGCCGCCCGCCTCCGGGCGCGCACCGGTCACGCCGTGCTCCCGCGTCGTCGTCGCATCTGGCCCCCGAAAGAGCCGGGGGAAATTAGCACGCGACCATGGGGGCGTCCACACGGACGCGCGGTGCGGTGCGCGCGGGCGCCGCGCACCCTCACTCGCGCCGCCCGGCGGGCGCGCCCGCGCGCTCCGCCACCACCGCATGGAACGCGGCGATCGCGCGCGCGAGCACCGCGTCGTCCACGTCGAGGTGCGTGATCGCGCGCAGGCGGCGCGGGCCGAACCGCACCATGCGCACGCCGCGCGACTCGAGCGCCGCCAGCACTGCGCGTGCTTCGAGCGCCGGGTGATCGAGCTCGAGAAGGACGATGTTGGTCTCGGGCGTCCCCACCGAGACGCCGGGCGCGCGCGCGAAGCCATCGGCCAGCGTGCGGGCGCGGCGGTGGTCGTCGGCGAGCCGCGCGACGTGGTGGTCGAGCGCGTGCAGGCACGCCGCAGCCAGGATGCCGACCTGCCGCATCCCGCCGCCCCAGCGCTTCCGCACCCGGCGCGCCTGGCGCACGAGCGGCGCAGGCCCGGCGAGGATCGAGCCGATCGGGGCGCCCAGGCCTTTCGAGAAGCACATCATCAGGGTGTCGGCGGTCTTCGCCCACTCGGCGATCGGGATGCCGGACGCAACGCTCGCGTTCCACAGCCGCGCGCCGTCCAGGTGCACGCGCACGCCGCGCGCGCGCGCCGCCTCCGCCACCGCGGCGAGACGCTCGAGCGGCACGACCGCGCCGCCGTGGCGGTTGTGCGTGTTCTCGAGGCACACCAGCCGCACGCGCGCGACGTGGTCGTCCTCCTCGCGCAGCGCCGCCTCGATGGCGCCCGCCGGCAGGGCGCCGCGCTCGCTCGCGACCGCGTGGGCGAGGCAGCCGGAGTTGGCGCCGATCCCGCCCTGCTCGTACTGGAAGATGTGCGACTCGGCTTCGACCAGCACCTCGTCGCCGGGCTCGGTGGCGCACTTGATCGCGAGCTGGTTGCCCATGGTGCCGCTGGGCACGTAGAGCGCGGCCTCCTTGCCCGCGAGCGCCGCGACGCGGCGCTCCAGCTCCTGCACCGTGGGGTCGTCGCCGAACACGTCGTCGCCGACCTCGGCGCGCATCATGGCCTCGCGCATCGCGGGGGTCGGGCGGGTGACGGTGTCGCTGCGCAGGTCAACCGGCGGGATGGCAGAGGGCATGGGCGCTTCTCCGGTCGCGGGATGGTGACGAACGGCCGGCGCGCAGTGTACGCAAAACGCTGCGCCGCCCGGAAGTGCGCCGCGCGGACATCATGCGGGTGACAGGTGCTTGACAACCCCGGGCCCGCGATGCCTTCTCATCCGCGTCGGGCGCGTCGGACCCCGCCGCGCCCGCGCCGGATCGGCCGGCGTCAACCGAAAAGGAGCGTTGCCAGCGATGTTCTTCCCCTTCTTCGACCCGACCTACCTGCTGCTCATCCCGGCGATGATCTTCGCGATGTGGGCGCAGTGGAAGGTGCAGCACACCTACCAGCAGATGTCCAAGGTGCGGGCGTCGAACGGCCTCACCGGCCGGGAGATGGCGCGCGCCATCATGACCCGCAATGGCATCACGGACGTCGGCGTGGAGCAGGTGGGCGGCGTCCTGAGCGACCACTACGACCCGCGCGTGAAGAAGGTGCGGCTCTCGGCCTACAACTACGAGGGCGACTCGCTCGCCTCGATTGCCGTGGCCGCGCACGAGGTCGGTCACGTGATGCAGCACCAGCGCGGCTACGCGCCGCTGATGCTGCGCTCGGCGATCGCGCCGGTCGCCAGCTTCACCAGCGCGGCGGCGATGCCGCTGTTCATCATCGGGCTGTTCTTCCTGCCGCGCGTGGGCTTCCCGCTGTTCGGCTACCACTTCACGCTCATGGACCTGGGGATCGTCTTCTTCTCGGGCGCGGTGCTCTTCCACATGGTGACGCTGCCGGTCGAGTTCGACGCCTCGCGGCGCGCGCTGGTGGAGCTCACCGAGACGGGCGCGGTCGCGCCGCACGAGGTGGCGGGCGCGAAGAAGGTGCTCGATGCCGCGGCCCTCACCTACCTGGCGGCCGCCGCGATGGCACTGCTGCAGCTGGTGCGGCTGCTCATGATCCGCAACAGCCGGCGGTAGTCGGCCGGCCGCGGAAGACGATACGCGGGCGGGAGCGCCATCGCTCCCGCCCGCATATCGTTACCCGCCCCGGGGATCAGCCCTGCGACACCATGTCCTTGAGCTCCTTGGACACCTTGAAGACCGGGACCTTGCGCGGGGGCACGGGCACCGCCTCGCCGGTGCGAGGGTTGCGGGCGATGCGCGACTTGCGGTCCTTGACCCGGAACGTCCCGAAGCCGCGGATCTCGATGTGATGTCCGTTCTGGAGCGCACGGGCCACGGCGTTGAGGAAGTTGTCCACGGTTTCCGCCACGTCCTTCTTGGTGAGTCCGGTCCGCTCCGCGATCTGATCGACGATATCCGCCTTGGTCATCTCGTGCCTCCTCGCGCCGCCCGGACGGTTCGATCCCCTGGAAAGAACCGGGACCAGCGATTGCCGGGCAGGCTAAGAGCCCTTGGAAAATCTGTCAATCAGTTTTTGGACAAGGCCTTGCGCGATTCAGGCCTGCTCATCGGCCGGTCCGGGCCCGGCTTCGAGCGAGCGCCGCCGGGCCTGCTCGAGCGGATGCCCCTCCGCCCGCGCGACCGCGGCCTCGAGCCAGCGCTTCCCGCCGGCCTCCTCGGCCGCCCATTCGCGGGCGAAGGAGCCGCTGCGGATCTCCTCCAGCAGCGCCTCCATCGCGGCACGGCTCGGGTCCCCGATCACGCGCGGCCCCCGCGACAGATCGCCGTAGAGCGCGGTGCCGCTGATCCCCCGCCTCAGTCCCGCCACGCCGCGCTCGTGGAGCAGGTCGGCCAGGTACTTGAGCTGGTGGACGCACTCCAGGTAGGCGATCTCGGGCGCGTAGCCGCGGGAGACCAGGGTCTCGAAGGCCGCGGTGACCAGCGCGTTCATCCCCCCGCACAGCACCGCCTGCTCGCCGAACAGGTCCACCTCGGTCTCCTCGCGCACCGTGGTGCGCAGCACCGGGGCGCAGCCCAGCTTCTCCGCGTACTCCGCGGCCAGCGCCCACGCTTCGCCGGTCCCGTCGCGGTGCACCGCCAGGAAGCCGGGCAGGGTCTCGCCGCGCTCGTGGAGCGCTCGCAGCACGCGGCCCGGGCCGGTGGGCGAGACCAGCACCACGTCGCCGCGGGGCGGGAGCGGGAGGTCCGCGTAGAGCAGGTTGAATCCGTGGGCGAACACCAGCGCCGCATCGGCGGCGAGCGCCGCGGAAAGCGCGGGCCACGCGGCCGGCACCGCTTCGTCCGGGAGCAGCACCGCGACCACCTGCGCGCGGCGCGCCGCATCGGGCAGGTCGGCAACCTGGAAGCCGAGCGCGCGCGCCCGCGCTTCGGCGCCGCGCCCGGGCCGCGCGCCGACCACCACCTCGACGCCGGCGTCGCGCAGGTTCTGGGCGTGGGCCCGCCCCTGGTTGCCGAAGCCGAGCACCGCCACGGTCGAGGTGACGAGCCGCGCGCTCACGCTTCCCTCCCAGGCGCCGACGGCCGGCCTTCGCGCCACGGGCGGTCGGACCGGCCGTCGAGATCCATCGTCCTGCGCTCGCCGCGCTACTTGCCCTTGCCGCCGGCCGGCGCCGGCATGGCCGAGCCCGGATTGCCCCAGTCGGATTTCACCACCAGCACGCCGGCCTTGAACGTGAACGCCAGCTTCCTCGTCCAGAAGAACCAGGTCTCGTAGACATTGTTCGGGGGCAGCGATGTCACCTCGATGACCTCGGATTTCTCGGTGACCTTCGTCCTCTCAATCAGGTACCGCTCGCCCTTGAACTCGTCGCTCGGCCAAAGAGTGATTTCGTCCGGCAGTCCGAGGCTCTCGAGCGTCTTCGCGGCCGCCGTTGTGGCAGGATGCGGCTGAAGGCGCAAGTAATTGGAGATGTCCGGGACCACGGTCCCTCGTTGCATTGCCAAGTAGACCATAAGCTCCTCGGTCGACTTGGCGTCGTTGTTGGCCTTCGCGTAGACGCCCCCCAGCTGGCGGTGCAGGATCTTGTCGTGAGGCTTTAGGTTCACCGCCACGTGGACGACCTTGATGCCCTCGTCGTACTTCTTGAGCTCCGCGAGACACGATCCGAGCGCCGACATCGCGCCGGTGTCGTCGGGCGTGAGCTTGAGGACCGCGCGCCAGCGCGACTCGGCCGAGGCCCACTCGCCCGCGTTCTGGTAGGCGAGCGCCGAGTTGTACAGCAGGTCGACGTACGGCTGGAGCTGGAGCATGGCCGACTTTGCTCTAATCAGCGAATCCAGTTGCGCCCTGTCGCGGGCCTGAACAATGAGCATGTCTAGGACCGCGGGCGGTAGGACCGCGGGCGGGAGGTCGGCCTCGCCGCCCTTGAGCTCCGAGGCCTTCGCGTACCCGTCGCCGGCCA
>CAYHRW010000177.1:0-6122 GCA_964359105.1 uncultured bacterium | reverse complement strand
AAGCGCTGATCTGGAGGAACACCATGCACCTTGCCCACACCCTCGCACGCGTGCGTCGCAGCGCCGCGATCGTCGCGCTTGGCGTGCTGCTCGGAGCCGTCGCGCTCAGCCTCACGCAGTGCCGGATGGTGGACGAGCGCCTCACCGGCATCTCGAGGACGCCCGACTTCGCGAAGAGCAAGCCCGAGAAGTGCTTCAAGAAGTGCCACGAGGATTTCAAGGAAGCGATGGAAGAGGAAGTGGAAGAGCACGTGGAGCGGGTCCACGAGTGTCAGAGCGACAGCGTGTGTCTGGCGCTCGAGGCGGCCCGGCACGAGCGGGCGGTGGCAGACATCAAGGACACCCAGAAGAAGTGCCGCGAGAAGTGCCACCACCAGGGGCACGGCGGCGGCGGGCGCTGACGCGATCCGCGTGAGTGCTGGCGGGGCGGTCCCGGGCGGGGCCGCCCCGCGACGTTTCGGGCCCGCGCGGCGCTCAAGCCGCGCGCCCCTCCTGCCGATAACGGAGCCGGTCGCCACGCCGGACCAGCGCCTGTCCACTCCCGATCGAGGAGAGCCGGATGCCCGATAGCAATCGCGTCGTCGCCCACCTGCTCGGCGGGAAGCTGCTGAAGGGCACGACCCAGGACTTCTTCCCCAACCGCCCGGTGTTCCACATCCAGCCCGCCGAGGGCGGCCTGACGATCGAGGTGCGCACCCGACAGATCAAGGCGCTGTTCTTCGTGCGGCGGCTCGAGGGCGACACGGAGCGCCGCGACATCCGCGGCTTCCTCGCGGCTCCCGGCGAGACCGCGCAGGGCAGGAAACTCGCGGTGCGCTTCAAGGACGGGGAGCTGCTGTGCGGCTACTCGCTCACCTACTCGCCCGACCGAGAGGGCTTCTTCATGTTCCCGGCCGACTGCGCCGGGAACAACATCCGCGTCTACGTCGTGACCTCCTCCACCGCCGAGGTCAAGGCCGGCCCCGCGGCCGAGGTGCTCGCCCAGCGCACTCTCGACGAGCGCGCGGCGTAGCAGGCGACCGACCTGGCAGCACGACGCCGCAGCGCGACGCCGCAGCTTGCGGTTTCGCGGCGTCTCGGCTAGCTTCGCGGCCCGTCTCACCGTGGCCGTTCGCAGCCGAACCGAGAGGATCCCCGATGACTTCCTACAAGCATCGCCTGCGCCGCAAGCGGGCCAAGTCGTCCGCGCGCCGCAAGAAGGACAAGGCCCGCGCCGCCCGCAAGGCGCCGCGCCGCTAGTCTCCCGCCCCGCCGTTCCCACCCCGCAGCCAGGTGACGTAGGCCCACAGCGCGTCCAGGTCGCCCGGCTGAAGGTGGCGCCGGAAGGCCGGCATCTTCACCGCCGCCCGATCGAGGAAGTGCCGCGCCAGCGGGTTCTTCTCGAATCTCACGCTCCGGCCCCGCTCCACCCACTCGGAGAACTCCGCGCGGTCGCGCACCAGCTCGGGAAAGTCGGGACCGTCCCACGCCGGCACGTAGCCTCGCACCGAGCCCGGGTTGGGACGCTGGAAGCGTCCGCCCGGCCCGTGGCAGCCGGTGCAGCCCAGCTCCTTCGCGCGCCTGCGCCCCGCCAGCGCCGGCGAGTCCTCGGGCTCCGGATGCCCGGCGCTCGCCTCCACCATCGCCACCAGGTCCTCGATCTGCCGCTCGCTCAGCCTGTCACCGTAGGCCGGCATGCGGAGCGCACCCTGCTCGCGCTGCGCGCGCCAGGTCTGGCTCCGGCCCTTCGCCGCGGTGACGCCGTCGCGGATCCACTCGCGGATCTCGTCGCGGGTCTTCGCGAACATCATGACGTCGTCCTCGAAGCCCGGCACCGTCCCGTCGGTGCGCCCCGGGTTCGCGGCGCCGCGCAGGCCTTCCGCCCCATGGCAGGCGTAGCAGCCGGTGCGCTCGGCGAGGCGCCGCCCGCGCTCGGCCGGCGGCAGCGGCGGGCGGACCGCGAGGCAGGAGGCGGAGAGCGAGAGCAGGAGGAGGCTCGCGGCCAGTGCTCGGAGCATGGAGGGAGGTGAGCAGCGCGCGGGGAGCGAAGGGCCCCCTGCCCGCCGCGAGGGAGGGCTACTTCGCGTCGCCGGCCTTGAGATCGGTCACGTCAATGCCACGCATGCCGCCGCGCTCGTACACCACGCCCGTGACCTCGACCATCCGGGCCGCCAGGTCCTTGAGCTTCGCGTACGGGTCGGCGTTGTCGTGGTTCGGGGTCAGCAGATAGAGCTTGCCGTCGGCGGTGAGCAGGCCCATGGGCATGCCGTTCGCGATGCACCTGGTGGCGCAGCTCTTGTGGTCCGCGCCCTTCGCGCCATGGCCGAGATAGCAGCCGGTGTCCACGATCTCGCCCTTCAGCGTCGTCGGCTTCGCCGCCGCCTTCATGTCCTTCGTCTCGGCCGCCATCGCGCCCACGGCGAACAGCGTCAGGGCCGCCAGGGGCACAATGCTGAGGAATCGCTTCATGGACCGCTCCTTCGGGTTGAGGGGGTTGGATTCCGCGCGGCCCGGGCTTCCGGCCCTGTCGAGCCCCGCGACTGATACGCCGTTTCGATGCGCGCGCGCAGGAAAGGCGCGCGACCGCGCCCATCTTTGACCGGAGCCTGACAGGGAACGCCGCGCCGCCGGAGGCGCGGCGGACGGCACGCGCGGCGGACGGCACGCGGCGGACGACGTCGGAGCCAGCGCGGCGCCGGGCGCACCGCCCGTCAGCCGAGGTCCAGGTGCCTCAGGTCGAGCGGGCCGAACAGACCGCCGCCCTGGCCGCCGAACAGCTCGTTGCCGCGGCGCAGCGACTCGGAGGGCACGTCCACCACCGGCAGGCCCAGCTCCTCCACCGCGGCGACCTTCGGCGTGGTCGGCAGCGCGTTGCGCTCGCTCGCCAGGTAGTCCTCGAACTCGTCGAGCGTCCAGGCGAACAGGGCGTCCACCTCCCACACCAGCCGCACCTCGCGGCCGCGCAGCAGGTCGGGCGGGTCGTCCGGGCCGGCGGGCTTGAGCACGCCCACGGCGCAGCAGTCGCAGCCGAACCAGAACTGAGGCTCGCCCGCGATCACCAGGTTCTCGGTCACGCGCGCCTCGGCCGGGGCGTCCTTCCAGACGTTCGTGAGCAGCTCGCTCAGCGCGAACAGGAAACGCAGCAGCGCGCGCGGGTCGTCGTTGGCCGCGCCCTTGAGGCCGGTGGCCAGCACGCGCAGGTTGCGGATGGCCTCGAGCCGTGCCCACGGCGAGCGCCGGTTGCACAGAGCGGTGAGGTTCTTGAGCGTGCCGTCCAGGCGTTCGCGCGTCACCACCAGCAGGTCGGAGAAGCTCGCGTCCCCCTTCTCCAGGAACCCCACGGTCCGGCGCATCGCCTGGTTGAGCGGAAGGTAGGCGGCGCGCAGGGTGGACCAGTCCTCGGTCAGGCGCTGCTTGGCGATGACGTCCCAGTCGGCCATGACGGTTCCTCCCCGGGCCAGGTGTCCGAGCCACGTATGGACGCGCGCAGTATAGCCAACCGGCGCGCCCGGGGTCCAACCACGCACCGCGCGGCGGCGATGCGGGCGCTGCAACGCGGGTAACGCGGACGAGCAACGCGGACGGGCCACCGGCGTGCGCGCTGTGCTATCCTGCGCGGCCGGCAGCCACGCTCCTCCCTCACGATCCTGCTCCGGAGGTCTCCATGCGCGATCCGCGCAACGCCAGGCTCGCCCAGGTCATCATCCGCCACTCCACGCGGCTCCAGCCGGGCGAGGCCATCCTCATCGAGTCGTTCGACCTCGCCGACGGACTGGTGCTCGACCTGGTGGACGAGGCGCACCGCGCCGGCGGCGTCCCGCTGGTCTTCCTGCGCAACAACGCCGTGAACCGCGGACTGATGGCCGCGGGCAACGAGGCGCAGTTCCGGCTCCAGGCCGAGATCGAGCTTCACCAGATGCAGAAGGTGCAGGCCTACGTGGGCCTGCGCGCCTCGCACAACATCTCCGAGCTGTCGGACGTGCCGGGCGACCGCATGGCGCTCTACACGAAGCTGGTCCAGCAGCCGGTGCACCTCGACTACCGCGTCAACCATACCAAGTGGGTGGTGCTGCGCTACCCCAACGCGGCGATGGCGCAGCAGGCCGGGATGAGCACCGAGCAGTTCGAGGATTTCTACTACCGCGTGTGCACCGTGGACTACGCGAAGCTGGCCGAGGCGATGGTCCCGCTCGAGCAGCGCATGCGCCGCACCGACCAGGTCCGCCTCACGGGGCCCGGCACCGACCTGCGCTTCAGCATCAAGGGCATGGGGGTGGTGCCATGCGAGGGGCGACGCAACATCCCGGACGGCGAGTGCTTCACCGCCCCGGTGCGCGACTCGGTGAACGGCACCATCGCCTACAACGCGCCCTCGCTCTACCTGGGCACCACTTACGACCGCCTGAGCTTCACGTTCGAGGGCGGCCGCATCGTCAACGCCACCGGCAACCCGCAGGAGAGGCTCGACCAGCTGCTGGCCACCGACGAGGGCGCGCGCTACGTCGGTGAGTTCTCGCTGGGGTTCAACCCGCACATCCTCCACCCCATGAAGGACACGCTGTTCGACGAGAAGATCGCGGGCTCGCTCCACTTCACCCCGGGGCAGGCGTACAGCATCGCCGACAACGGCAACCGCTCGCAGATCCACTGGGACCTGGTGCTCATCCAGCGGCCCGACTACGGCGGTGGCGAAGTGTGGTTCGACGGCGAGCTGGTGCGGAAGGACGGCCGTTTCGTGGTGCCGGACCTGGAGGGACTGAACCCCGACCGCTTCACCGCCTGAGCGCGGGCGCGGGCGTCAGGGCTGGCGGGTGAGCACGAGCCGGACGGTGCGGGACTCGCCCGGCGTCACGATGCGCGCGAAATAGACGCCCGGGAGCGCGACCGCGCCCGTGGCGTCGCGCCCGTCCCAGGTCACGACCGTGGCGCCCACCGGCAGGCGCCGGTCCAGCAGGCCGCGCACGCGCCGGCCCTGCAGGTCGTAGAGGTCGAGCCGCACCGGGGCCTCGCTCCTCATCTCGAGCAGCAGCCCGCGCTGGGCGCGCAGCGGCCGCGCGGTGTTGATCGGCCCGATGATGATCCCGCCGCCGCGCGTCCGGAACTCCACGTCGTCGTCGGGCGGGTCCTCGGGCGGCGGCCCCGGCTGCGCGGCGACGATGACGAGCGGCATGGTCGCAGCGGTGCGGTCGGTGAGCCGCAGGGTGACGCGGAAGGCGCGCGACGGGTCTGAGGTGTCGGCGAGGCTCACCGCTGGCCAGGCGATGCGCACGGTGTCGGCGGTCAGCGCCAGCGTGGCGGGCAGGCCCAGCCGGTCGAGGGACAGCACGCTGTCCGGCTGCCCGTTCGTGCCCCCCACCGCTTCGAGCGAGATGCTCCGCCCCTGCCAGTTCGCGGCGACGATGGTGAGCGTGACCGGCTCACGCTCGCGCACGGTGTCCGCGCTCCAGGTCATGCTGCGGACATGCAGGAAGTCGGGCTGCACCAGGCTGAAGCGCCAGTCGGCGCCCCACTCCATCCGGTAGATCTCGACGCGGTCGGCCACGACGAAGGCGAAGTAGTCCACCAGCCCGTCGAGCAGGTGCTCGGAGGCGTACCACGCGTTGGTGTCGAGCCCCAGCATGGTGCCGAGCCGCCCGCGGTAGGTCCAGCTCGAGGGCGCGCCGACCGGGTCGGAGCCGGTCGAGAAGGTGATCGGCTGCCCGGCGTTGGTCGTGTAGAACAGGTACCAGAGCCCGGCGTGCTCGAACAGGTGCGGCGACTCGACCACCGTGTTGTACGTGTACGACCGGTGCGTGATCCACAGCGGTCCGAGGTCGGTCCACTGCGTGAGGTCGCCGTCCGAAGCCGCGACGTCCACCACCATCCCCCCCGGATCCGAAGCCGGGTAGGTCGAGGTGTACATGAGCCAGTGGCCGGGCGTACCCGGGTCCGGCATCACGAACGGGTCGCGGAAGCCGGTGCTGGCGGTGGTGGAGTCGCACCAGCTCCACGGCACGTCGGCGCAGCCCCACACCGGGGCGTCGTAGCGGTTCCAGCTCAGGAGGTCGGTGGAGGTCGCGATGCCGGTGCGCTGGTAGAGCGAGTACGTGCCGGGCGAGTCGGCCACGCCGGTGTAGAACATCCAGTAGATGCTGTCCTTCAGC
>CAYHRW010000176.1:0-6125 GCA_964359105.1 uncultured bacterium | reverse complement strand
CACTACGAGAAGATCGGCGGCGGCTACGTCACCACGATCGTGCGCGGCGACGTCGCCGCGGTGCGTGCCGCGACCGAGGCGGGCTCCGCGGCGGCCGCCAAGGTGGGCGAGGTCGTGTCCGTCCACGTCATCCCGCGCCCGCACGCGATGCTCGAGGACGTGCTCCCGATCCGGCGCCCCGAGGTCGCGGGCGGCAAGAAGTAGCCGATGATCCTGGCCCAGGTGGTGGGCACGGTCGTCTCCACGCGCAAGGACACGGGGCTCGTCGGACTCAAGCTCCTGCTGGTGCGCGAGGTGGACGGCGCGTTCAAGCCCGCCGGCAACTACGTCGTGGCCGCGGACGCCGTCGGCGCGGGCTCGGACGAGCTCGTGATGGTGGCGCAGGGCTCCTCGGCGCGCATGACCGAGGTGTCGCGCGAGAAGCCCGTGGACGCGGTCATCGTCGGCATCGTGGACGTGATCGAGATGGCCGGAAAGGACGTCTACCTCAAACGCTCCGGCGCCGTGAGCTGATCCAGGACCCATGGCGCTCGACGAACGGCAGATCGGCAGCATCGTCCACCAGGTGCTGGAGCGCCTCGAGAGCGGCCGGCCCGACGCCGGCGGGGGCGGGACGCCGCGCGGGGTGCACGCCGACCTCGACGCCGCGGTCAGGGCGGCGCGCGCGGCGTTCGAGGCCTACGATCTCACGCCCCTCGACACGCGGCGGAAGATCATCGCGGCCATCCGCGACGACCTCACCGCGAGCCTCCGGGCGATCTCGGAGCTGGCGGTCGAGGAGACCGGGCTCGGACGGGTCGAGGACAAGATCCTCAAGAACCGCCTGGTCACCGAGAAGACCCCCGGCACCGAGGACCTCGAGCCCGTCACCTGGACCGGGGACCACGGGCTCACGCTGGCGGAGCGCGCGCCCTACGGGGTGATCGCGGCCATCACGCCGGTCACCAATCCCACCGAGACCATCATCAACAACGGCATCTCGATGATCGCGGGCGGCAACACCGTGGTGTTCTGCCCGCACCCGGGCGCGCGCCGGGTCTCGAACGCCTGCGTGGACATCATGAACCGCGCGGCGCTCCGGGCGGGCGCGCCGCAGCCGCTCTTCCACGCGGTGGAGCAGCCCGGCATCGAGGTGGCGCAGAAGCTGCTGAACTACCCGGGGATCCGGCTCAACGTCGTGACCGGCGGCCCCGGGGTCGTGCAGGAGGCGCTCGCCGCCGGCAAGAAGGCGATCACCGCCGGCCCGGGCAACCCGCCCGCGGTGGTGGACGAGACAGCCGACCTCGAGAAGGCGGCGCGCGACCTGGTGGCCGGGGCCTCGCTCGACAACAACATCATCTGCACCGACGAGAAGGAGGTCGTCGCGGTCGCCCTGATCGCCGACCGGCTCAAGGAGGCCTTCGCGCGCGCCGCGGCGGTGGTGCTGCCGCCCCATCAAGTCGAGAAGCTCAGGAACCTGGTGCTCGCGAAGGACCTGGGACCCCGCAGGCACGCGGTCGTCAACCGCAGGTACGTGGGCAAGAACGTGGACCTGATCCTGCGCGATGCCGGGATCCCGTGCGACGGCAGCAAGCGCATCGCGCTGTGCGAGGTGGAGGCCGACCACCCGTTCCTGTGGACCGAGATGATGATGCCGGTGCTGCCCATGACCCGCGCGCGCACCGTGGACGACGCCATCGCCTTCGCCATCGAGGTCGAGCAGGGCTACCGCCACACCGCCTCGATGCACTCGCGCAACATCGACAAGCTCTCGAAGATGGCGCGCGCCTGCAACTGCTCGATCTTCGTGAAGAACGGCCCCAACTACGCCGGACTCGGTTACGGCGGCGAGGGCCCCACCAGCTTCACCATCGCCAGCCCGACCGGCGAGGGGATGACCACGGCGCGGAGCTTCACGAGGCTCCGCCGCTGCACCCTCGTCGATCACTTCCGGATCATCTGATGCACGTCGCGATCGGGGCCGTCGAGACCAGCAGCATCGCCCAGGGTGCGGTGGTGGCGGACGCGATGGTGAAGACCGCCGAGGTGGAGCTGCTCGAGCTGGGGACGCTCTCGCCCGGCAAGTTCTGGGTGCTGATCGGCGGCGAGGTGGCCACGGTGCGCGCCTCGTTCCGGCGCGGCGTCGAGGTGGCGGCCGAGACGCTGCTCGACTCGCTCTTCATCCCGCAGCTCCACGAGCAGGTGGTGCCCGCGCTGCGCGGCACCGCGGGGGCCTGGGACCACGACGCGCTCGGGGTCATCGAGACCATGACCGCCGCCTCCGCGATCGTGGCTGCCGATCAGGCCGCCAAGGCGGCCGACGTGGTGCTGCGCGACCTGAGACTGGCGAACGGGCTGGGCGGCAAGGGCGTGCTCTACCTCACCGGCGCGGTCTCCGACGTCCAGGCCGCGGTCGAGGCCGGCCGCGCCGAGGCGCTCGGGAAGGGGCTGCTGGCGCGCTCGGTGGTGATCCCGCGGCTCCACGCCCAGATGAAGGCGCGGATGTTCTGATGCACTTCGCCCGGGTGGTGGGGACGGTGGTATGCACGGTCAAGGTGCCGGCCTGGCGCTCGCACCGCACCCTGCTCATCCAGCCCACCGACTCGCAGGGCGCGCCGCACGGGAAGACCATCGTGGCGGTGGACCTGGTCTCCGCCGCACCCGGGCAGCAGGTGTTCTACGTCCGTGGCCGCGAGGCCGCGAACGCGCTGCCCGACCACGACAACCCGGCCGACGCCGCGATCGTCGGCATCGTGGACGACGTGCGCGAGAGCCCGTGGACCGGGCCCGGCGGCAGGGGCTGATGTTCGTGGCGCGCGTGGTGGGCGAGGTGGTCGCCACCGTCAAGCACCCGGAGCTCGCCGGGCACAAGCTGCTGCTGGTCCAGCCCGTCACGCCCCGGGACCGACCGGCCGGGAGGACCGCCATCGCGCTCGACACCGTGGATGCCGGGCCCGGCGACCTGGTCCTCGTCGTGGACGAGGGCAACAGCGCGGCCCAGGTGCTGCGCCGCGGGCGCGGCGCGGTGCGGACCGTGGTGGTGGGCGTGGTGGACGAGATCGTGGAGGAATCGCACGGCCGGGGGTGAGCCACGCGCGGCGCCGCCGGCCCGCGTTTCACCGGCGGCCGGCCGTCCCGCGCGAGAGTCATCCCATCCGGCCGCCGGTCGTGCTAGATTGTGCCGGTCGCGTCCGGGAGGTCTGCCGTGCCGATCTACGAATACCGCTGCGCTTCGTGCGCGGAGCGCTTCGAGATGTTGATGAGCCGATTCGACGAGCCGCCGCCAAGCTGTCCGAAGTGCGGCGGCGCGCGGGTCGAGAAGATGCATTCGGCGTTCGCCGTGACGAAGCCGCGCGAGACCGCCCCGCCGGGGCCGTGCGGCTCGTCGGAGTGCGCCTGCCGCAGGCCGTAGCCGCGCGTCGCGACCGGGCACCCGCGCAACCCGGGTCGGCCGTGCCGCGCCCGCTGGCGGCGGGAACCCGTCAGGAGGGATACCCATGACCAAGGCGGAGCTGGTCGAGGAAGTCTCGGTGAAGACCGGGATCTCCAGGAATCACTCGGCGCTCATCGTGGATCACCTGCTCGAGGCGGTGTGCCACGCGCTCAGTGAGGGCAAGCACCTCGAGATCAGGGGCTTCGGCACCTTCAAGGTGCGGGAGCGGCGTGCGCGGCGGGCCCGCAATCCCCGCAGCGGCACGGAGGTCATGGTCCCGGCCAAGCTCGTGCCGGTGTTCAAGCCGAGCAAGGAGCTCAAGACCCTGATCCTGGGGGAGACCCAGGTGGAGACGCCGGAGCCCGTCGCGAGCTGACGGATCCGGCAACGACGTCGGCAGCCCGAGAGGAGATGGAATGGGTTCTGGGAAGAAGCGGAAGCGCAAGAAGATCGCCACCCACAAGCGTAAGAAGCGCCTCCGGAAGAATCGCCATAAGAAGCGCATCCGCTAGGCCGCACCACAGCACCGAGCCGGAACCGCCCGCTCCGCGTCTCATCGGCCGCGCGTACCACTCGCGCGGCCGCTGGACCTTCGATCCCGCGCGCCGCTGGCGCGGCGGCCGGCGCGAGCTCACCTGGAAGGGCCAGCACGCCCCGCTCGACGGCGACTGGTGCATCGCCGAGGTCCCGGACGAAGGCCCCGCGTTCCTGCTCGAGGTGCTGGGCGCCGACGACCGCCCGCAGTGGGACGACCAGGCGGTCGTCTCGCAATACCGCCTGCCCCAGCGCTTCCCGGCGCGGGCGGTGGAGGAGGCCGAGGCGGCGCGGGGCCCTACCGTGCGCGAGCGCGCGGGGCGCCTCGACCTGCGCGGCGAGCTGGCGTTCACCATCGACCCCGAGGACGCGCGCGACCACGACGACGCGCTCTCGGTGCGCGCGCTCGGGCACGGCCGCCACGAGGTCGGCATCCACATCGCCGACGTCTCGCACTACGTCCCGGACGGCTCGGCGCTCGACCGCGAGGCACGGCTGCGCGGCACCAGCTGCTACCTGCCGGGGGGCGTCGTCCCGATGCTCCCCGAGCGGCTGTCGGGCGAGCTGTGCTCGCTCCAGCCCGACCGTGACCGGCTCGCGCTCTCGGTGATCGTGGACCTCGACCGCGAGGGCCGCCTCCACGGCTGGCGCTTCGCCGAGAGCGTGATCCGCAGCCGCCACCGGCTCCACTACGGCGAGGTGCAGCAGGCGCTGGACGGGACCGCCCGGAAGGACGCACCGCTCCAGCATGCGCTCGAGGGCCTGATGGCGCTGGCGCGCGCGCTGCGCCACCTGCGCCTCACGGCCGGGGCGCTCGACCTCGACGTGCCCGAGGTCAAGGCCTGGGTGGACGCCCACGGGGTGCCGTACCGCCTCGAGCGCCGGCCGCACCTCGAGAGCCACGAGCTGGTCGAGGAGTTCATGCTGGTCGCGAACCGCTGCGTGGGGGAGGAGGGCGCGCGCCGCGCGGCCGGGATGCTCTACCGCGTCCACGAGCCCCCGTCGGGCCGCAAGCTCGCCGAACTCGAGGCGATGCTCAAGGCGCTCGGGCTGCCGCGCCCGGCGCCGGCGGTGGCCGAGCCGGCGCGGGCGCTGCAGGCCCTGCTGGCGGTGCCGCTCGATCCGCCGCGGCGGCGGTTGCTCCACCGGCTGGTGCTGCGCTCGCTGGCGCGCGCCCGCTACCTGGAGCGCGACCTCGGCCACTTCGGCCTCGCCACCCGGGAGTACTGCCACTTCACCTCCCCGATCCGGCGCTACCCGGACCTCCACAACCACCGGCGCGTGCGCGAGTGGATCCTCGGCCGGCCCGGGGCGCCCCGACCCGCGAAGAGCGCGGGGGCCCCGGGCGCGGGCCGTGCCTGGGATCCGGTCGAAGTCGCCGCCCTCGCCGCGCAGTGCAGCGCCACCGAACAGAACGCGACCGACGCGGAACGCGAGGCGGTCAGGGTCAAGGCGCTCCGTCATCTCGAGGGGCGACTCGGCGACCGGCTATCGGGTATCATCACCGGCCTGGTGCCCCAGGGTTTCTTCGTCGAGCTCGACGACATCCCGGTGGACGGCTTCGTGCGCGCGTCCGAGCTCGACGATCACTTCGTGCTCGATGCTTCCGGGGTCCGCATGGTGGGCCGGCGCACGCGCCGTCGCTTCTCGCTGGGCGACGCGGTCCGGATCACCGTCGCCCGGGTGGACGTTCCGGCGCGCCAGGCCGACTTCGCGCTGGATGAGCCCCGGCGGCGACACGCTCGCCGCCGACACGGGAGGGGTTGATGCCGCAGAAGCGCAACACGCGACGGAGCGAGCGCCGGCGCACGGCACGGGCCGACGCACGCCTGAGCATGCGGATCGAAGGCGCGCGCGAGGGCGGCGAGCACGCCCTGGTCGTGACCGAGAGCCAGAACATCTCGGCGAGCGGGGTCTACTGCATGTCGTCGCACTACCTGGCGCCGCTCTCCAGGGTCGGACTCACCATCGTGCTGCCGCGCCTGCCGGGCTCGCGGACGTCGAAGGAGCTCGTCAAGTGCGAGGGCATCGTGGTGCGGTGCGAGCCGGCCGGGCCGAAGAAGGCCGATGCTCCCTTCGAGCTGGCCTGCATGTTCACCGACCTCGATCCCAGGCGCCGCTCGCTGCTCGAGGAGTTCGTGACCTGGCGGAACCTGCAGGCGCTGCGCGCCGCCGCCGG